>AQTU01000020.1:0-45049 GCA_000385835.1 Streptococcus mitis 13/39
AATTATGTCAACTATTGAAGAACAATTAAAAGCGCTTCGCGAAGAAACGCTGGCTAGCTTGAAGCAGATTACTGCTGAAAATGAAAAAGAGATGCAAGAATTGCGTGTCTCTGTCCTTGGTAAAAAGGGTTCGCTTACTGAAATCCTCAAAGGGATGAAAGATGTTTCTGCTGAGATGCGTCCAATTATCGGGAAACATGTCAATGAAGCTCGTGATGTTTTGACAGCAGCCTTTGAAGAAACAGCTAAGCTCTTGGAAGAAAAGAAAGTCGCAGCTCAACTGGCTAGCGAGAGCATCGATGTGACACTTCCAGGCCGCCCAGTTGCGACTGGTCACCGTCATGTTTTGACACAAACCAGTGAAGAAATCGAAGATATTTTCATCGGTATGGGGTATCAAGTCGTAGATGGTTTTGAAGTAGAGCAAGACTACTATAACTTTGAACGTATGAACCTTCCAAAAGACCACCCAGCTCGTGATATGCAGGACACTTTCTATATCACTGAAGAAATCTTGCTCCGTACCCACACGTCTCCAGTTCAGGCGCGTGCAATGGATGCTCATGATTTCTCTAAAGGTCCTTTGAAAATGATATCACCAGGGCGTGTCTTCCGTCGTGATACTGACGATGCGACCCACAGTCACCAATTCCACCAAATCGAAGGTTTGGTAGTTGGGAAAATATCTCTATGGCAGATCTTCAAGGAACGCTTCAGTTGATTGTTCAAAAGATGTTCGGTGAAGAGCGTCAGATCCGTCTGCGTCCATCGTATTTCCCATTCACAGAGCCATCTGTTGAGGTGGATGTTTCTTGCTTCAAGTGTGGTGGAGAAGGCTGTAATGTATGTAAAAAAACAGGTTGGATCGAAATTATGGGTGCCGGTATGGTTCACCCACGTGTCCTTGAAATGAGTGGTATCGATGCGACTGTTTACTCTGGCTTTGCCTTTGGTCTTGGTCAAGAGCGTGTAGCCATGCTCCGTTACGGAATCAACGATATCCGTGGATTCTACCAAGGAGATGTCCGCTTCTCAGAACAGTTTAAATAATGATTAGAAAAGTAGAAATGGCAGATGTTGAGGTGTTGGCTAAAATTGCAAAACAAATCTTTCGTGAAACATTTGCGCATGATAATACGGAAGAGCAGTTACAGGAATACTTTGAAGAAGCTTATAGTCTGAGAGTTTTGTCAACTGAGTTGGAAAATCCAGAATCCGAAACCTATTTCATTATGCATGAAGAGGAGATAGCTGGTTTTCTCAAAGTTAACTGGGGAAGTGCTCAGACTGAGAGAGAATTAGAGGATACTTTTGAAATTCAACGCTTCTATGTGCTACAAAAATTTCAAGGATTTGGACTAGGTAAGCAACTGTTTGAATTCGCTCTTGAACTTGCTGAAAAAAATAGTTTTTCCTGGGCTTGGTTAGGTGTTTGGGAGCATAATACAAAAGCTCAAGCGTTTTATAATCGATATGGTTTTGAAAAATTTAGCCAACATCATTTTATGGTTGGTCAAAAAGTAGATACGGATTGGTTACTGAGAAAGAAATTAAGGTAAGAAGAGGATTCTTCTATTGAAATGATAGGAAAGGAAAAGAACTAGAGTGGCAACTGTCATTCTGGAGAACTAAATTATGCTTGTATCTTATAAATGGTTAAAAGAATTGGTGGATATTGATGTGCCATCACAAGAGTTGGCTGAGAAAATGTCAACTACAGGGATCGAGGTAGAAGGTGTCGAATCACCGGCTGCTGGTCTCTCAAAAATTGTCGTCGGTGAGGTCTTGTCTTGTGAAGATGTGCCAGAAACTCACCTCCATGTTTGTCAGGTTAACGTTGGCGAAGAAGAAGGCCGTCAAATTGTCTGTGGTGCACCGAATGTGCGTGCTGGTATCAAGGTTATGGTGGCTCTTCCAGGAGCTCGCATCGCTGACAACTACAAAATCAAAAAAGGAAAAATCCGTGGTCTTGAGTCACTTGGGATGATTTGTTCGCTTGGCGAATTGGGAATTTCTGACTCAGTTGTACCTAAGGAATTCGCAGATGGCATCCAAATCTTGCCAGAAAATGCCGTTCCAGGTGAGGAAGTATTCTCATATCTAGACTTGGATGATGAAATCATCGAACTTTCAATTACACCAAACCGTGCAGATGCTCTTTCTATGCGTGGGGTGGCTCACGAAGTGGCAGCCATCTATGATAAGGCAGTCAACTTTAAAGAATTTACTCTTTCAGAAACTGACCAAGCTGCAGCAGATGCTCTTTCTGTAGGTACTGAGACTGCAAGCACCTTACTATGCGGCCCGTATCTTGGACAATGTGACCATCGCACCAAGTCCACAATGGTTGCAAAATCTCCTCATGAACGAAGGCATCCGTCCAATCAATAACGTAGTGGACGTGACCAACTACATCCTGCTCTACTTTGGTCAACCAATGCATGCTTTTGACTTGGATACCTTTGAAGGGACTGACATCCGTGTGCGTGAAGCGCGTGCTGGTGAAAAATTGGTGACTTTAGATGGTGAAGAACGTGACTTGGAAACAAATGACCTAGTCATCACTGTCGCAGACAAGCCAGTAGCCCTTGCAGGTGTCATGGGCGGTCAAGCAACAGAAATCTCTGAGAAATCTAGTCGTGTCGTCCTTGAAGCTGCTGTTTTCAATGGCAAATCAATTCGTAAGACTAGTGGTCGTCTCAACCTTCGTTCTGAGTCGTCTTCTCGCTTTGAAAAAGGTATCAATGTGGCAACTGTTAACGAAGCCCTTGATGCGGCAGCTAGCATGATTGCAGAACTTGCAGGTGCGACGGTGCGTAAGGGCATCGTTTCAGCGGGTGAGCTTGATACCTCTGATGTGGAAGTTTCTTCAACTCTTGCTGATGTTAACCGTGTCCTCGGAACTGAGCTTTCTTATGCTGATGTAGAAGACGTCTTCCGTCGTCTTGGATTTGGCCTTTCTGGAAATGCAGATAGCTTTACAGTCAGCGTCCCACGTCGCCGTTGGGATATCACCATCGAAGCGGACCTCTTTGAAGAAATTGCTCGTATCTATGGATATGATCGCTTGCCAACTAGTCTTCCAAAAGATGACGGTACAGCTGGTGAATTGACTGCGACACAAAAATTGCGTCGTCAAGTTCGTACCATTGCTGAAGGGGCAGGTTTGACAGAAATCATCACCTACGCTCTAACAACTCCTGAAAAAGCAGTTGAGTTCACAGCTCAACCAAGTAACCTTACTGAACTTATGTGGCCAATGACCGTGGACCGTTCAGTCCTCCGTCAAAATATGATCTCAGGTATCCTTGATACGGTGGCTTATAACGTAGCTCGTAAGAATAAGAACTTGGCCCTTTACGAGATTGGGAAAGTCTTTGAACAAACAGGTAATCCAAAAGAAGAACTTCCAAATGAAATCAACAGTTTTGCCTTTGCCTTGACAGGATTGGTTGCTGAAAAAGATTTCCAAACAGCAGCAGTTCCAGTTGATTTCTTCTATGCTAAGGGAATCCTTGAAGCCCTATTTACTCGCTTGGGACTAGAAGTAACTTATACAGCAACATCTGAAATCGCTAGCCTTCATCCAGGTCGTACAGCTATGATTTCACTCGGTGACCAAGTTCTTGGTTTCCTTGGCCAAGTGCATCCAGTCACTGCCAAGGCTTACGATATTCCAGAAACGTATGTGGCTGAGCTCAACCTTTCAGCCATCGAAACTGCCCTTCAACCAGCTACTCCATTTGTAGAAATTACTAAATTCCCAGCAGTTAGCCGTGATGTTGCCCTTCTCCTCAAGGCAGAAGTCACTCACCAAGAAGTTGTGGACGCTATCCAAGCTGCCGGCGTGAAACGTTTGACAGATATCAAACTCTTTGACGTCTTCTCAGGCGAAAAATTGGGATTTGGTATGAAGTCAATGGCTTATAGCTTGACTTTCCAAAATCCAGAAGATAGCTTAACGGACGAAGAAGTCGCACGCTACATGGAAAAAATCCAAGCATCGCTCGAAGAAAAAGTCAATGCAGAAGTGCGTTAAAGTATCAATCCATCCTTTGGGGTGGATTTTTGCTTTTCAAATAACAATTTAGGATCAAAAATAGACAGTTGAGGAACAGAGAAGATAAATTGGAGTTTACCAGTGTATAATGTACTCATAACTCAAAGTACCCTAAGATTTTTTACTAAAATGAGGATGATAAAAATGGACAGAAATCATTGTAAAGGCTATCAAAAAGGAGTATAATGAGTGCAAGACATTTCGGAGGTGAAAGATGCTAGAAGTAAGAAGTCTAGAGAAAAGTTTTGGATCTAAGCAAGTTTTGTTTGGTATTGACTTTCAAGCACGACCAGGTCGTATTTTGGGATTAGTCGGGAAAAATGGTGCTGGAAAGACAACGATTTTCCACAGTATTTTGAAGTTTTTAGAATATCAAGGAGAAATTAGTCTGGATGGTCAGGATATTCGTCAGGAGACCTACGCTCGGATTGGCTATCTACCTGAAGAACGCAGTCTCATGCCTAAATTGACAGTCCTTGAACAAGTTCGTTACTTGGCGACTCTAAAGGGCATGGATGCCAAAGAAATCAAAGAAAAACTCCTTCAATGGATGAAAAGGTTGGAAGTGAAAGGGAAGCTGACTGATAAAATCAAGAGTCTGTCAAAAGGAAATCAGCAGAAGATTCAGCTCATCATTACTCTGATTCATGAGCCAGACTTGATTATCTTGGATGAGCCTTTCAGTGGATTGGATCCAGTCAATACAGAATTGCTCAAGCAAGTCATTTTTCAGGAAAAAGAACGTGGGGCAACCATTATCTTTTCTGACCATGTCATGACCAACGTCGAGGAGCTTTGTGACGATATTCTGATGATTCGAGATGGTCGTGTAGTCTTGCATGGACCAGTTCAGGATGTTCGCAATCAATACGGGAAAACGCGTCTCTTTGTTTCAAGTGAACGAAGCAAGGAAGAATTGGAGAATCTTCCTCATGTTAAACAGGTGAGTTTGACCAAACAAGGCAGTTGGAAATTAATCTTGGAGGATGAGAGCGCTGGAAGGGAACTTTTCCCAATCTTGACTCAGGGGCAATATATCGCAACCTTTGATCAACAAGCGCCAACAATTGATGAAATCTTTAAACTAGAATCAGGGGTGGAAGTATGAGAAATATGTGGGTTGTAATGAAGGAAACCTATCTTCGACATGTCAAATCGTGGAGTTTCTTCTTTATGGTGATTTCACCATTCTTGTTTATCGGTCTATCTGGGGGAATTGGCTATCTCCAAGGGTCTTCTATGGCTAAGAATAGTAAGATAGCAGTAGTAACAACTGTGCCATCTGTGGAAGATGGGCTTAAGGGTACCAACGGTATCAACTTTGATTATCAGGATGAAGCCAGTGCCCAAGCTGCTATCAAAGATGAGAAAATCAAGGGTTACCTAACCATTGACCAAGAGGACAGCGTCCTCAAGGCCGTCTATCATGGTGAAACTTCTCTTGAAGCAGGCATCAAGCTAGTAGTAACCAATAAGCTCAACGAACTGCAATACCAACTCAATCGTTCGGCAGCCAATTTGTCACAAGAACAGGAAAAACGCTTGGAACAAACAGTTAACTTTACGGAGAAAATTGATGAATCCAAGGAAAATAAAAAAATGATTCAAACCTTTGCGGCCGCAGGGCTTGGTTTCTTCCTTTATATGATTTTGATTACCTATGCTAGTGTCACTGCTCAGGAAGTGGCTAGCGAGAAAGGAACCAAAATTATGGAGGTGGTCTTCTCTAGTATCCGAGCTAGTCATTATTTCTACGCTCGCATGCTGGCTCTGCTTCTTGTGATTTTGACTCATATTGGCATTTACGTCGTGGGTGGACTTGCTGCCATTCTTCTCTTTAAAGACCTACCAATCTTGGCACAATCTGGTATTTTAAACCATATAGGAGAAGCTTTCTCGCTCAACACCTTATTGTTTGTCTTGGTTAGCCTCTTTATGTACGTTGTTTTAGCAGCCTTCCTAGGTTCTATGGTTTCTCGTCCTGAGGACTCAGGAAAAGCCTTGTCGCCTTTGATGATTTTGATTATAGGTGGTTTTTTTGGAGTGACAGCTCTAGGTGCAGCTGGTGACAATCTCATCTTGAAGATCGGTTCTTATATTCCCTTTATTTCGACTTTCTTCATGCCATTTAGAGCTATTAATGGTTATGCAAATGGGTTAGAAGCTTGGATTTCGCTTGCGATTACGGTTGCTTTTGCAGTAGTAGCAACGGTCTTTATCGGGCGTATGTATGCTAGTCTCGTTCTGCAAACAGATGATTTAGGTCCTTGGAAAACCTTTAAACGTGCCTTATCTTATAAATAGAAGAGCCTCGCGAAAGCGAGGTTTTTTTAGAGATAAAAAGAGTGGAATTCAGAAAAATATTTTTCATATCTATTGACTTTTAGGGGTGAAATTTGGTATTATAGTAGGCGGTATTGTTTACCCCATTTGAAAGGCCCCGGAACCTTCCAAATACTTTTCGATGGGAAGGAACACCCATCACCGTAAACAAAAATCGAACTATATATAGGAGAAATCATGAACAAAACAACATTTATGGCTAAACCAGGCCAAGTTGAACGTAAATGGTACGTAGTTGACGCAACTGATGTACCACTTGGACGTCTTTCTGCAGTAGTTGCTAGCGTACTTCGCGGAAAAAACAAACCAACATTTACACCACACACTGATACAGGTGACTTTGTGATTGTTATCAATGCTGAAAAAGTTAAATTGACTGGTAAAAAAGCAACTGATAAAATCTACTACACTCACTCAAACCACCCAGGTGGATTGAAACAAATCTCTGCAGGTGAACTTCGTTCTAAAAATGCAGTACGTTTGATCGAGAAATCAGTTAAAGGTATGCTTCCACACAATACACTTGGACGCGCTCAAGGTATGAAGTTGAAAGTATTTGTTGGAGCTGAGCACACTCACGCTGCACAACAACCAGAAGTTCTTGATATTTCAGGACTTATCTAAGGAAAGGAACAATAAAGTATGTCACAAGCACAATATGCAGGTACTGGACGTCGTAAAAACGCTGTTGCACGCGTTCGCCTTGTTCCAGGAACTGGTAAAATCACTGTTAACAAAAAAGATGTTGAAGAGTACATCCCACACGCTGACCTTCGTCTTGTAATCAACCAACCATTCGCAGTTACTTCAACTGCAGGTTCATACGACGTTTTCGTTAACGTTGTAGGTGGTGGATACGCTGGTCAATCAGGAGCTATCCGTCACGGTATCGCTCGTGCCCTTCTTCAAGTAGACCCAGACTTCCGCGATTCATTGAAACGTGCAGGACTTCTTACACGTGACTCACGTAAAGTTGAACGTAAGAAACCAGGTCTTAAGAAAGCTCGTAAAGCATCACAATTCTCAAAACGTTAATCAATACGATTATATCAACGTTTCAAAGCACTCAAGGGTTTACCCTATGGGTGCTTTTTTCTATACTTTTTAAAAAAGTTTGCCCTAAAATTTGCCCTAAAATTACCCTACTTATTTTTTAAGATGTTGGTAGGCAACTTGTCCAGCAGATAATGGAACTATGTTTGAAGTATTAACATAAGTCTTAGTTGTAACGGTATCGCTATGAGTTAATGCTTCAGAAATGGCTTCTAAGCTCATTCCTGCTTTTTTAGCAAGTGTCGCTCCTGTATGTCGTAATTTATGAGGTGTAGCGTGTTTTAACTTTGGGTGTCGTCTTTTAACAGAGTTCATTTTGTTATTGAGATAATCAACGTGTAGAGGGCTATTTACATTACCTTTCGTATCTATATAGGTAAAGACTAGTTGATCGGATGTTTGCATTATACCAAATTTCGCTAACTCATATTTCTGCTGTTTTTTCCATTCTGAAAGAAGTGATACAAGGTAACTAGGAATTGAAAAAATCGTTTTCTTATTTCCTTTTGTTGACTTTACATTCTTATATTTGTCAAGTGCATGCCTTAAGTCAATTTGAGCGTTTTCCAAGTCTATGTTTTTCCAATGTAGGGCATAGGATTCAGATTTTCTATCGCTTAGAATAAAGGTTGTAAAGAATAGGACATAATCTTTTAGTGATAATTTATCGTTCTCCAAATCTTCTCTAAAAGCATCAAACCAATCTTGTAATTCTTCACTAGATAGATACAGATCTTCTTCATTTTTGGATTCTTGGAGTTTTAGCTTTTTGGTGGCTTTAATTCGCTTAATCGTCTTGGATAATCGATTTGATTCTATGTATTCTAATTCCTCAGCCCAATCGAAAATTGAGTTTACATAGCTTCGAATAACCTTGAAATTAGCATATTCTTCAGCTTTAGCAGTCATTAAGTTTAGTACGACTTGCTTATTCTGATTCAGAAAATTGATTGAATAATTACCGAACATTGGTAAGATATGCTTTCTGAAAACAGTTTTAGTATTATCAATAGTAACCTGTGTTGGTGGTTTAGTTGTTGAAGTTGTTTGACCAGCTTTGTATGAATCCCACCAAATATTATTAAAGAACTCAGAGAATAGAATATCGTTAGTTTTAGAAAGTAGGATATCCTCACCATTTTCAAGTTGATGTATCTTAGTTAAAATTTCTAGTTCAGCTTCTTTGGCTTCCTTTCTTGTTTTATAGCGTTTAACAAAGTGATTTCCTTTAATTCCCATTTTAGATCGAATTTCTTTAGGTATATACACTTTAAGATTGTAAGTGTTACTATTTGTTTTTGTAACAGTCATGATGTTCTCCTTTAACGAGTCAGGATATATCATTAGAGATATTATAGCATAGCTTTTCTACAAAGCCACTTATCAATCTCGTTTTTGTTGAATCGGACAGTCTTACCAATTTTAATAACGGGTAGCCCCTTTTGTATCCAGCCATCTAATGTATTGTTAGATATTCCTAGATATTTGCAAGTTTGCCCCTTGTTAAGGTAAGGACTATCTAAACCTAAATCTTCTTTGAAATGAGAAATTTCATTTTGCAAGAGATTAGTAATCATCGACTGTATTTCTTGAACTTGTTCTGTTGGTAAAATAACTTGCATTTTTTCCTTACTCCTTACTTAACTTTATTTTTTTGTATTTGACTTTATTGTCAATTAAGTGTCCTTTTCGAAATACTTTGCTAATATAGTTGCTTTCATATAGGATATCTTCATTCTTAACAAGGTGATCTAAGGATTCACTTGTAAATAATTTTATTTCTTCAGGCTTTTGTAAATTACGAGAAGAATAAAAAGCCTTCTTTCCTAGACTCTCTAATAATTCCTGTCCTATGCCTTTTTCCATATATTTTGCAACATAACGACCAGCATTAGAAGAATCATCTAAGTTATTTAGTTTATTTATCCGAACTGCACCTAACCCCCAAATTGTCAGTAATTCTTTGTGAGGGATAAAAGGAAATGAAAAAAGGAGAATGTGCGCATGCCACGCTCCCCTTTTTTGTCGTTCTAATACTGCAATATATTTAATAAGTCTTTTTTTGGAATGGTATATGTGATAGTTTAAACGTTTAATAAATTTATCAAAAAGTAAATTAAACTCATATCTGTTTTGTATATTTTCTTTAGTTGTAAGGGTAAGGAAACTAGTTCTGTCATCAAAATTTGTATCTATTAGGCGTTGAAGTTTCCATTTAGAATTTTTACGAGTGTTAGAAATTCTTTTTATTCGTTCATCTTGTTCAGTAGTTGTGAGTTCTTCAAAAGTTCTACGTTTCTTCTTTTCTTTTAGTGAAATGTATTCTTCATCAATTTGAGTAGTATCATTTGAAAAAATTGGAGATTCGTATTCCCATATTTCAAGGTACGAAGAAGTTCGGATAATTTTGCGATTGTAACTCACAAAATCATCTCCTTTTCTCGTAATGTTTGCTTATATAATAAATAAACTAGGAGGAGCAAAGCTCCTCCGTACTTCTATCATGTGTTTCTAAGCATCGCTCCGCTAAACACGCTTCCAGCTTGCCGACCTCCAGTCAGCAGTTTCGCTTAGTCACATGATGAGAAGTAGTAGTTAAATTTGTGGTTTAGGTAATTGTTTTAATGTTTCGTCTGTAGCCCAGTTGGTTGAAATGATTTCAAGATGGCCTTGGTCATAGACTAGCAAATCTCCGTTACCAATAAATTGATATTTATTATCTTTGTCAATATATAATGAAAAAGTATCTATACCAATAACATTTTTAGAAATATCGATAGATTCTTTAGGGGTATGTCCAACAATTTGTTTAGGGTAGTTGTTATTAGGGATTAGCTCTAGTTCTCTAAAATGAGCCCATAAAGGAGAACCAGCCATATCTCCTCCTCCACGCATATATCCTACTGCATTAGCAAGAATTTCTAATTCTTCTTCATGTTCTTCAGTAAAAGGTTTAAAGTGCCATTCTTTTGGATCAAATAGCAAATTGAAACCAGCATGGCTAACTAAATAATCATCTAGTTGATAAGCTACTTGTAAATTCAAATCTTGTAATAATTGTTGAACTGCGAAAAAGACCTCTAGATTTTGAATTGAGAAAGGAACTTGTTCTCCAAGTAAATAATAAACATCGTGATTACCCATAAGGTTAATAACTTCTATTGAATTTAGTTCTTTTTCTATTTTCCAATCGTATAGAAAAGTGAGATCTTTGGCATATAGTTGGATATTGTTAGTTTGTCCATGTAAATCAACATAATCACCAAGAAAAATGACTCTTTTAATATTATGTGTTTGGATAATCCTGTCAACAATAGGTAAAATTAGTTGAGATTTTAAATGTAAGTCGCCAATTAATAATGTCTTCATATAGATTCCCCTCTTTATTTTTGTTGTTAGTATAAGAATAGAATTAAGCTTGCTAAAATTTTATGTACTAGAGAAGTATTTTTTAATATTGATAGGATTTTGTAACTGTATCATAGCAGATAACAGGTATTGTTTTGCTATTCTTTACATCTCCATCAATAAAGTAATGACTTTTATTATCATGGTAAATCTTACCTTGGTAAGTTTTATCTTTAGCTACTTCCCAAGAAGCAACATGACCAGAAACAATATCTTTTAAAAATCCACCAGTGGTAAGAGGAAATTTATTTGTAAGCATCTCTGAACTCGTTAGTTCTTTCCAAAGCTTGCCAACTTCTTCATCAATGCCAGCATGAACAAAAATTTGGGTATCAGTTTCATAATAGCGTTTATCCCTATATCGTTTTTTAAACCAATTTATGAATGGGTTGAACTTGATATTATTTTTAATTTCATTTCTAACACCTGTTTCAAAGTTGTTAGGATTCGATTTTAATATATAGTTCAATTCCTCTGGAGAGAAGAAACTTTTTATTGTTTCTGAAAATGCAGAAGAAGTAGGTTTTTCTAAAATCAACCAATCATAAAACCATTCTTCATGATTTCCTAATAGAGTGATAATTTGATTAGGATAAAGTTCCTCAAGTTCAATTATTTTGGAAATAACTTGAAAAGATTGAAGCCCATTGTCAATGTAGTCTCCGATTAGAATAAGACGATTATTTTTATCAGATAGGTCTACTTTACTGAGAGCACTTATGAACTCATCTAGGTGACCGTGTATATCAGATATTGCAAAAAGTTTAGCCATAAATAGTATTACCGAATTATTTAGAAATAGGGGCTACATCGTTACAAGAAAACCATAAATTTCCGTTAAATTGTCCAACTGTTAAATTAGATAATTTAACGGGGCATGTCTTTTTATCCGATAATAATTGAGGAGTAGCAGTAGGAGATAACGTATTAACTTTTATCTGAATCATTTCCATAAAGAAATCAGAATCCTCATCGTGAATTGAAACATTAAGACGTAGTGCTACAGGTTTATTTGTTTCTCTGTCTAGAACTTCTGTATATCCTTTTACTGCCACGAATTTATTTCCTAATAATTCTGGTTTAAGAAAATCGTTAATTTTCATATAATACCTCGTTTCTTTTTGTCATCGCTTAAGCGATGAGGAATAGATATTTTTGCTGAAAATCTATTGAATTTAAGCAAAAATATCTATTGAAATTATTTTGACTTTGTTACGTATAATTGTAGTTCTTTTATAAAATCGAATTGTGTTGTATCAAGATAAGGGCTTTCCCAATATTGAGCTTTTTCTTTCCCTGAGCCTTGCATATAAAGATATCCTGCTCCTTTTTCTTCAATAGATTTAAACTTATCAGGTGTAGCTGAGCCAAAGACCATGCGGTATCCCTCTATTGAGTTTGCTCCTAAAGCTATTCTTAGTCCTAAATTATCTCTAAGATCAGTGTTTAAAGTTTCAGCTCTCATTTGTTGAGCAGATACAAGGATAAATACTCCTGCTTGTCGCCCTAGTAGAATGATTTGTTTGATACCGTCCATTGCTTCGGTGATAACTTCTTTAGATTTTTTATCTGTTGCTGAAGCTTGAAATGCTCCCATTTCATCAAATATAAGCCATACTGGTTTAAAGCCGTGGTCGGCAAAATTTGAACCGTAATGAAAGTTATCACGCATGGCTTGATATCTTTCCTGCATTTGTTCAACTACCAAACGTACAATACGAGCAATATTATTGGGAGTTGTAGCTATATATTTATCACTTAAATAATGAGATAAACTACCTAAATCACTGTTCTTAGGATCTGCAATATATAGTGTTGAATTTCTTTTAAGAAGTTCAATAATTAAGAAAGATATAAATATAGATTTTCCGCTACCTGTACCACCTGAAACTAAAATATGAGGACATTTTATAGGATTATAAGTTATATCATATCCTAAGTCTATTTCAAGACTATCTATCTCTTTTTTATGATTGTGGGGTGATAATATTAGTCTATCAGGTTTCTTGTAATAAAAGTGATATTCCACAATATTAGGATGAATAATTTTTTCTTCTAGTTCAAGTTCTAGAACTCCAGCTAATACATCATCAAGTGTCTGAACCTTTTTACTAAATTCGTCACCTCTGATAAGTGCTTTTATGATAATAAGACCGTTTTGATTATCTAATTCATATTTTAAAATCGCACTTCTAATAATTTTTTCGTAACCTGAATTATCCTTTTCCGAAGTGTAGAGATGATTTGTATATAAAACAAATAGTAAGCTTTCCCTGATAATTAAATCAAAATCTAGTTCGTATCTAAAATCTTTTAATTTATTATTTATTTTATAGATAGCTAGAATACCAAGGACAATACATAAGATTTGAATAAAAGCAGGAGCTCTAATATTTACTATTAAACTTAATAAAATAAAGATAGAGAAGACAATTATTATAAGATGTAACAATTTTAAACGTGAACTTGTAATAAAATAATTTCTTTTTAAGTCAGCTTCTTTTTTTAATTTAAACATAAGCAACCTCCATATAAGTAGTAAAACAACTACACAATACTTTGTATAAGGAACCTAAGCAGGGTTGCTTAGGTTATTGTTGAGTCTTCCAATAGGAATATATAACAAGTTTAATGATGTAACTAAGCCTTGGTAATCTAGTAGCACCATCTTCTTTCATTAAATGATATCGAAATTCATCAAGACCATTTAGAACATTTTCATCTAAATAGAGTCTAGGAGTTACGGATGTTTCTAGATTAGGATTGACATTTTTGATATCTTTTTCCATTTCTTGACGTAGTTTTTGCCATTTGTCAATGGAGTAATGTTTTGTATTTCTATATGCTTCTTCAATTACGCTTCCAATAGAAGCTTTCAAAACAATATTGAAAGAGAGACCATTTAATTCATCGTAATGATTTGATAGAAGTGTTTGTTCTAGGGTATTTAGAAAATTATCCTGACTTAGTTCTTTGATTTTACGTTCATTATTTTGAATGAGTTCATCTATCCACACTTTAGCTTCATATGCAAGACGCACAGTTTTATATACTCTAACCACATATCCTCCTTTTTAAAATTCATTAGAAAATCTTATTGTATCCATATTTTCAATTTCCTTGTAGAAATGAAAATCTTTTTGATCTAATTGATCACAAATTTGTTTAATGATAAATTTACCACGTTCTTCAATTCGCTCATTGACTTTTTTGAGGAAAAATGGGAAATCTGTTTCTTTAGGTAAGAAGTTGTTATCATGATTATCCCAAAATAACTGAACACTATAATCAGTATTAACATAAGGTTGAAGGTAGTACTTTTTAATGAAGTTTGGCCATGCTTCAGGAGATAAAATATTTAAAAATTCTTGAAGTGACATTAAAGTAATGTCCCAGTAGTCATATAGGCACATGCCTCGGCCGCAATTCATCCAGTTAGGTAAAACAGTGAAATTTCCAATTGTATGAGTCAATTCTGCAAATTTTTCAAAATTATCTTTATTTTGACTCATAATATCAAATTTTTGGTAATTCTCATTATAGTATAAAATTGGGTATTGTTTATTTAGATATTTTTTAGGGTTAATACCAATTTCTTTATATACTTGATAACGATTTGAACTTTTCATAATAGCTTGAGTAAAAGTAGTTGAAAAAGAATTTATAGTTTCTCCTCTAATGATACTATCTTGTGACTCTTGCCATCCCAAAAGTTTATATAGATAGAATGCTTCCTTATCACAGTCGGCAGATTCACCAATCCTGTCTGTTGCTCGAAAAATAGTAGGATCAGTAAGTTCATTATTTCTATATTTTAAAAAGTTTGTTATACTATCTGATGTTAGTTTATCAGAATAACAATTTTTAAAATCCCATTCCCATGGTTTGATATTATTTTCGTCACAATATTTCAACCAATCAATAACTTCTTGATGTTCCATAAGAACCCTCCTGTTTTAGAAAATGTGTTAAAACAACTTCTAAAACCATTATAACACTTTAGAAAAGAAATGCAAGAGTTTTTTCAAAAAAACTCCAATTTTTTAAGTTGTCTATTGTTTCGGTGCTTCCCACTTGTTAAGTTTTAATAAACTAATTAAAGATTGATGTGGAAAAACATAAATCTTAATTTGAGTAGAAAAGATGTCTATGATAAAACGCACAATATTAAGTTTTACCTAAATATTATGCGTTGTTATAATTTTGACCCTTTTCTTCAGTTATACTATTAGTGAATGGAATCTATATTCTTAATTATTAATGTTATAATAATTAAAGATTTTACCAGTTTCGTCGTCCCATTCATCTGGTGTTCGCTTATAGTTTTTATGAGAATATTTATCAAGTATTGGTATTCCTTGCTTTAAAATGTATTCTCCTATGTACATTTCGATTATATTTCTACTTTGGAATTTGTGTTCTAATCCTTCTATCCCACTTCCTTTTCCGCGCGAACCTACTTGTCTAATTCCTGTTATAAAAATTAAAATGGCATTTTTACTCCATTTATTACCTAATTTATTTATAATATTTGCACCAATATATTTATTAGATGTTGGCATTCCGTAATCATGGCCTGCGCCGATAACTACAACATGCCCATCTTCTGTAAATTGTACAAATATGCACTCCTCAACTTTAGTTGTAAAGTCTTTTTGTTTAGATAGATCCACATCTAAAATGCGATATTCAATATTTGATGCTTCATAACCAGGCAATTCACTTAAAGGTTTTAAGCAAGTTTCGACGTGTTTTCTAACCTCTAAATAGTATTCATTGAAACTTTTATCTATTGGGTGATTTTTAAATGCCTCAATCCCAATTTTTACTCGTTCTTCTCGGTTTGGTTTCCAAGTTCCCATAAAAACCTCCTATCGAATAGATATAAAAAATATAATTTTTTATATCTATTTTTTCTAGTATTTACAGAGTAAATATATGCTAAATAATTTGCAAAATCTCCCTGACGTTGTCGATCCTCTGTAATTTGATCATACCAATTAGTATTTTTTTCGTCATTTTCAGAGAAATATTTAATAACTTTTAGTTGTTTTCTAAAAGCTTCATGAGTAGATCTCCTAGAAATATCATTTTGCTCTCTTTTGGGTAGTGGAATTGTTTCAGATCTGACTCGAAGTTCAGTATATTCCGCTGCTAATTCGATTAACATTATCCAGTTTTCAAGAAAATCAGGATCTTTTGTATTTAAAGAGCTAACTAGATTGTCATATATCTCTCCAGCTTCTTCAAAAGTTAATGCAGTTTTATCTTTCAGAAAGTCTGAATAAGTGTAAATTTCCATATGGCTCTCCTTTTTGGATTATGTGTTAGAACGACTACACCATCATTGTAATACTATCTAAATAGAAAGTCAAGAATTTTTGTAAAAATTTTTTAAGAAGTTTTACAAAATTATTGCGCAATAGGATGTTACATTTTGATATTTGTAGTATAACTAGTATTGGTTGATTTCATTAATTAGGGCAAATTTATGAGATATCTGACTCGTATTTTGTATTTGATAAAAAATTTGCCCTATTTAAATGAAATTATTTAAAAATAGATAAAATTTAATTGATAATTGATCGTAAAAAAGTCCATGTTTATAACTATTTGGTACATTTTAATTTAATAGTTAGCCAAACCAGGTCTTAAGAAAGCTCGTAAAGCTTCACAATTTAGTAAACGTTAATCAAAACCTTATTATACCAATGCTTACAGGCACTTTTTGGTGTCAGTTGGTGTTAATCATAGTGATAAGTCGTTTAAGAGACTTAAAGCATCAGCATCTTGCTGGTGCTTTTTTTCTGGCATTAATTCAATATAATATTGTTGAGTTGTCAAAATTGAATTATGCCCTAAACGTCTTGAAATATAATCAAGACTAATATCTTTTGAAAATAGAAAAGAAGCATGAGTATCACGTAAGCCGTGAAAAGTTGTTTTGGTAAGGTCAAGCTGCTTTAGTAAGCGTTGGAGTTGTCCGGCTTGCCTAAATCCATTCCAGTCGAAGATATAATCTTCTTTTGTGTTTGCAAGTTTGGTTATGGCTCCATGTATGTCTTTATTGATTGAAATCTCACGTTTGGAGTGTTTAGTTTTGAGTTGAGTGTCATTATTTGTAGGACTAATAGAACGTTTTATTTTAACACCATACTCAAAAATATCCTCTTTCCTGATTCCTAAGAGTTCTCCACGTCTGGCACCTGTTTCAAGAGCAAGTGCGACAAGAACATTAAATTCATCTTCCGTATGGTTCAGGCAATATTGCCTGAGTTTTTTGAACTCTGTAATAGAGAGTGGAATATTTCGTTTAGGTTGTTCCTGCCCCTTTGCTTTCAGAAGATGACCGAAGTCATTACTAATTAAACCACGAGCATAAGCATATTTCAGCGAGCCACGAATTTTTAGGACAAGTTCTTTTACCGTCTTTTTGGAATGGTTTTCAGCATATTGGTCAATTTTCTTCTGCATGATAAGGTCATTAAGATGTTTAAGCTGAATGCTATCAAAAAGATTATCGACAACTACGAGCGTTCGCTTGTAGTTGATAAAGGTAGCTTCACGTACATCATTTTTCTTAACCGTATGAACCCAATTTCGATAAAAATCGGTAAACAAGGTAGAGCGTTCAGCGATATTTTTTCCACGCCTTTTTTCAAGCTCCATTTCTAATGTCCATAGTTCAGCATCTTTTTTGTTGTTGAATGTTTTAGTTTCTCTTTTATATTGACCTTTCTTGTAGAGTGATACAGTTGCACGGAAAGAGTTTCCACGTTTTGTTATTGTTGCCATTTCATCAGCCTTTCTATAAAAATGATTGATAAAATAGACTAGTCATATATAGGATATATGAAAAATCTCTTTTTATCAATCATTGGCAACTATACACAGTGGCTTTCAATAAATTTTAATAGTTTGGAACGGAGATAGCGTTCTTGTTTCCCAACCATGAAACATTGAAAATCTGGATGGCTGCGAATATATTTATCGAAAGATTTTGGGTCAATCCCCAATAATTCGGATGCTTGTTGCCGTGTTAAGAGTAGTGGATAGTGTGTCATAATACTTCTCCAATGATATATGTTATAATGGAGTTATCAAAAGATATCCATTATATTTTTTGTGCTTCCTCATCAGTATTGCTCGCCAAAGTATCTTCTGATGAGGTTTTTTTGTTATTTTGGGGATTATAACGTCTAGAATCTAAAAATTTTGTAAAAAAGTAGGTTCGTTCAATTATTAATCCCAGTAGTGAAATATCTTTATTTCTAGCGTAGTGAACTAAGTCTTCGAATTCGGTAAAATTATTATCGGTAATGACATCGATAACGGTTTCTAGAAATAAATTTGAATTTTGCTCTATCAAAAACTTATCAAGTTCGAATCCGCAACCTGATTCAATATCCTCTATATTGTATAAAGTTTTTTCAGGATTTTCTGCATGTATGAAATAATCGTACATACCTTTTGGTGACATGACAATTTCAACATGAGGAGGTGTATTGAGTTTCTCAGTAAGAAGCTCTGATACTTGAGTATAACTTTTTAGCGATTCAAAAAATAGTACTCCGTGCTTGTGCGCTTTTTTAAATTCACCAGTTACTTTGTTAATGTCCCTATCATGCCAAGGACTAAGAACAAATGGAATGTGTAACTCTTCTAAAATGTCTATGTAATTTTCTGGAGCACTTTCTTTATAGATGAGAAAAGCCCATTTATTTGAACGTTTTTCTTTAGCCATATTATCTCTTTCTTGATTATTGATTATTGATTTATTGGGGGTCGTAGTAACCCCAATAAATCTTCTCTCGGAGCTATGTTTCAAAGCCTAGAACTTAATCTGATGAGAATTTATCTTAATCAAAACTGTCAAAACTTGAGGAAAATTCAAGAATTGGGCAAAAAAGTTTTAGAGAACCTAGCAAAGCTAGAATCCCATAAAACTTTTTTGCCGCTATCTTACAGATTTCTTGAGTTTCCACACCAGGCTGGAGTGGCTTTTTTACCTGATATGCTGATGAAATAAATTCAAGAAAGCTTTATCGGTCTAAATAGTTTATAAGCCAGGACGTTTACTCTGTTGACCGTTCTAGCATAGCTTTGATACGAGTAAAGACTAGTTTGCGACGATTTTCATAAGGAAATATTATCTTCAAGATTTTTCCTCCATATGCCTGTGCAAACCCTTTTCCAGGTGGTGAGGAGGTTACTTTAGTTGAGTCTGAGTCATCTTTTTCAAAGAGCATACGTTTACCCTCACTACTGACTCCACCTACTAAGATGCGCAAAAAAAATTGACTTCTAGCTTGAGTTGAACCGAATAACTCAGAATTAGCTTGCTGGACTGAAACCCATATTCTCCAACCTCCTTTACCGTCGCCAATATTTCTGGAAAGTCTCATCATTTCTCCGAATCTTCGGAGAAATTCAGCTCGTTCTCTCTTCTCAGTATAAGCTTCACTCAAGGATGCAAACTCGTCTATTATCAGCCAATGGATATTATCCCCAATTGGTTTACTTCCCTCGAGTTGCTTTCTGAATAGCTGGTATGCTTGTTCGAAGCCTTTCTTTGCGGATTCAAATGACCAATATCCATTAATACCTCGGAGTTCTTTCCAATCTCGAGACATTTTATAGTCTAAGATTTGTAAGGTATCTCCAGGAGGAGAGAGGCAAGCTAGACAATGGGCTACATGAAACATGGCCACGGATTTCCCAGACCCCGTAGACCCTGACAGGAGTACATGGCCTGGCAAACTCATCCAAATTGGTTGACCTGTTTTTCTATTATGAAATATTGGGTATTGCATCAGTCCACCACACTTTCCACATGATCAACTTCAGAGTGTTCATGTTCGGTGTGTTGTGCTAACCGTCTTTCTCGTTGTTCATTATTTGACTTTAAATCAAAAATGATTCTTGAGATATAGTAACCACCAGTTCCAGGAGCAAGTTGAGGAGAGGTGATTTCTGAAACATAGTACATATTTTCAGCAATAGCACTATTAGCTACCTCTTTTAATTTTGATATAATCTCTTCTTTTTCTGAAATTTCCATGAAGCGAGCAAACACTATTTTATATGAACCGCTTAACTTGTCAAAGAAGAAATTATGAAGAAGCTCTTTTGTTAGCTTGTCATGATTCCTCAAAGCTGAAAACTCAGAATAAATAGTTCTTCCAGCAAATGCCAAAGCCTCTTTCTGGTTTTCATGCTCTTTTATGGCTTCGAGATTAGATTCTTCGTCAAAGGATTTTAATCCGTTTGACATGGCACGGAATACCCCAGCGAAAAACTCTCCAATTCTTGCTATGCATCCAAAAATTACAGTTAGAGCCCGAACTAGCTCAACGAGAGCTTTCCTCAAGTTTCCTTGAGCTTTGAGGAAGACATAAGCGCTAACGACAATAATAAATACAACAAAAATAAAGATGATGAGATTCATATTACACCTCTTCTGCAATAGCTTCGATGTCACTAGCTTCATCAATTAGCAACATGTTTGAGTTACGCATATCATAGCCGAGACCAGCAACTTTGTAAAGCGTTCCGACTTCAAGCATTAGCCCAGAGATATAGACAACTTTGACCATTTTGGAAGTTCCTATTTCACTGAAGGTATATGTGTCTCCATCTGAGATTTCCTCTTTCAAGGTTTTGCCTGTGTTAGAATCTACAACTTTCTTTCCGTTTGCGTCTTTGAGGTTTGCATAATGTTCCCTAGGTTTTGCACCAAGGTAAATTGCGACCGTTTGGAGTTGGGATTTATTCCCTGTGTTTTTAGTTCCTTGCTTGCTTAACAAGCTCTGTAAATATTCTTTTGATACCATGACTGGTACCTCTCTTTCTTTAATGTGATACATAGTCAGACTTGTGCACTTGCTGACGGGTTGTGAAATATATCTCGTTTACAGTTTTTATTATACCTAATTTTGAACCCGTTGCAACCTAATTAATTGCATATCTGGGTTCGCTTTGATATAATTTTTTGAACCCACTTCAAAGGAGAGAAAGATGTTTAATAAATTTAAAGACCTTAAGCAAGAAGTACAAAAAGAGTTTGTCCTAAAATACTATCCTTTAATACTTAGAAGACAACAAGAAGCAGCTAGGCTATCAAAATTAGAATTTCTACAAAGATATTTGATGATAAAAAGCGATACAGAACAACCTGAGTTAAACGGAAAACTTTTAATTTCTAAACCAGCATATAAACGATATTTAAAAATTGTTGAGAATATTTACGTAATAACTTTTAAATCAGAAAAAACAGATTATATAAGTCGAAGTCATATCGAACCCTCATATTCTAAACTTGACATTCCTAAACTTCATAAAGAGAAATATGGTTATGAGCTGTCTACTGAAATATTAAATAGATTTGATAGAGGTATATTTGAAGAAATATGGGAACAAGTAAATTTGGATACTGTTTGGGATAATAAAATTATTAATACCCAGAAAGAGAAAGAAAAACGTGTAAAAATTACAGCTCACTTACTGCAAAAAAGTGGATTGCTTGATATAGTTCTTCAGACTCTCACCAATGTCATCAATAATAATTTTGAAACTGAATCGATTGATAATGGAAATTTGGCTAAGGGGAGTTTCGATTTTGTTAATATATATGATTCTGAAGTTTTAAAGTATAATGGTAATTTATTTTTAAGAGAACTAGAAAAAGAATTGGAATGTTCCTATGTACAAAGGAAAGAGCTAGAGGAGGAATTTGATAGAGGATTAGAACTGCGCTATACTCCACCTTATGAACGATTAGATTTTTTTGACAAAGAATAGCGAGACAATAAAAAGTCACTTCTTAAGATGCGAAGTGACTGATGACTAGTCTATTTTATGGTGTTAATTGGTGTCAATTTTATCCAAATGAATGGGTTTTAGTCCAATTTCAGGGAAGTTTCAAACTGTAAGATGTTGATATAAAGGAATTTGTAAGAATTGAGTATTCTTAGTTTTCAATAGGGAAATTTAGTAAACGTTAATTCGAAAGAATTACTATACTTACAAAGAGCACCTTTCGAGGTGTTCTTTTTGTACTTTCTTACTAAATTGGTGCAATTGACACAGTTGTTGCGACTTTAGTCGCTTACAAATGTGGCTGCAACATGACGAAGTCAGTTGCCTCAAAACGTTAATCAATACGATTATATCAACGTTTCAAAGCACTCAAGAGTTTACCTCATGGGTGCTTTTTTCGTGTTTTTTTAAAAAGTTTACCTCAAAGTTCACCTTATTTTTACCTTATTGTTTTAGAGACTTTAAAGCAAATTCACCAACTGCTATAGGAACTACATTCGAAGTATTGACATAAATCTGAGTTGTACTTGTATCGCTATGTGTCGATGCTTTATAGATTCCATAGTTTAATCCAGTTTTAGCTATTTTATTTTCTCCTTTATTTTGTTATTTTTTGAGTACTAGCTTCTCAGCAAAAACGTTGAGTGCAGGTGCGGCAGAATTTCCATTCAGTGAAGTATCCGATAAGAAAATAGGGTTAACTGCTTCAACAAGAGCATCTTCTGGAAAGACTGTTGTAGAAGCCGGTGTAATAACGTGGAAGGCACCATGAGTTTCACTATTTAAAATATGTCTTTGGTACTTTCCTTCCTTACCAAAGACATAACGTGGTGCATTTCCTAATTTTTCATAGTAAGCTAGGCCAATAAATTCTGGTTTCATTTTTAAAGTTTCTGGTATCATATGTTGTTTCCTTTCTGAGTGTAAAATAAAAAGAGTTAAGCTAGTTGCTTCACTCTTGAGTAGTAATGAGTAAAAAGTTTTCGTTTAAACATTCTGGTATAAAATTGTACTTCACCTTGAGCAAAGCCAGTAAGCAGTGATTGGTTGGCAAGTTTATCTAAAGCCTTTTGGGCTTGATGATAGAGTTGTCCCTGGAGTTGTTCGGATGTAGAAAACATATCATAGGTGAATATGTAATTATTGTAGAGTCGTTCACATTGTTGTGCGAAAAAAGCTAGACATAGTGTTCTCCTTTATTGTAAAAGTAAAAAGCTACTAAGAAAATGGACTTAGTAGCTAGAGTAAATCTATCTAGTAAATTAGATAGACAGCAGTAGAAAAAAGTTATTTGGTTGAAGGATTCTTCCTTCATGGTGGCAACGTTTAGCAAGGTGCATTGTATCAATTACCATCGCTTGCCCAGCCAATCTCATCAGGTAGTCGTTGTCATACCATTAAGATTCTCTTACTCCCTTTGGCGAAGCCAGTTCACTTTACTATTCGGAAAAGTGCGAAAGTCCGAAATGCGTGGAAGTCCACAAAAATGTTTTTAATCTTCACTTCAACCATCAAGCAGACTTGACTTTTCTTTCCAAAACATTTACAATAAAGGCACGAAGTTTAGTGTAGTTTTGGCAATCAGTCCTCTGGTTGTCAGACGCACTTTTTATTTAATTGTCAATGATCGTGGTTTAGCCTTGAAGATAAGATTATTATTTTCAACTGCTATACAACCATTAGTTGTAAATACCAACGATTTTCTGCAAAATTTTAAAATAATTTTTTGAGGTTACATATGGAATTTGCAGAACGCTTGAAGACACTAAGGAAACAAGTAAAACTAACACAAGGTCATATAGCTGAAAAACTAAATATTTCCCAACAGGCATATGCTTCATGGGAACGTGGAGTAAAAAAACCAACACAAGAAAATCTTGTTAAGATTGCACAAGTTTTAAATGTGTCCGTTGATTACCTAGTTGGAAATTCAGAAGAAAAATCAGATGAACTAGATAATATTGAGTTACTTTTTCGTATGAACTCAAAAGGTTTAACTGATGAAGAGAAGAAAGTCTTTCAAAAAGAGTTGATTGAATTTATGGAAGAACGGAAGAAGGCATTTGAATATAGAGAAAAATCGGAAATAAATAGGAGTGAGTATATATGTTTCAAATGATTTCAGTTTTATTTTCATTGATTTTACTTTTTGCATATTTTAAATTCAAGGAGAAAGCAAAAAGAAAGTATGCAGGCTCTATAGTTTTCCAAATAATTGATAGAGAGTATAGTAATTGGTATAAGCGAGAACGGAATGGGATAGTTATCAATAAAAAAACAACCTCTATGTTTGAGGTTGATAAAGTAGTTTTTGGTTTAAAAGAAAAATTTGAAGTTCAAGGCATTTCAAAAGAACAACTTAAGGACTATTTAGATTTCTTATATAATAATGAACCTAAAAAGATTGGTATTTATAGCATTATATTAGCTGTCTTTGGATATTTAGGTTCAACTAAATTCTTAAAAGTTTTACTACCCGATCTAAGTAATATCAAGGATGTTCCAACAGTTTTTAATAATGTTGCTGACACATTTAATAAATATAGGGACTTTGCGTTAATTGTTTTATATCTTTTACTTTTTATAGCTATTATAGTGCTGTTATCTTATATTTCTTATAAAATAGCGACAATTGATAACATGTATATTGATACCCAAAAGATATATGTATTAAAGAGAGCAGAAAAAATATGGGATTTTGAAAAAGATTATAGTGTATATACAAACACAGATGCAAGAGATAAATTCAAAGATAGAAATAATTTAATCTTCCCAGAACTGGAGGATAGTAAATCAAAATTCGAGAAAGATTTTAATCGTGCTATTGGAGATACTTTTAATAGAAATGACGATTTCTTTAAAAACTTACCAGGGATAAATATGATTAAGTGGAAGAGTGTAAAAGAATGGTTCCTGGGTATGTTAATACCTGTAATTTTTATAATAATTATTTTTATAATGAGTTATTTGATGGTGTTTTATAAGGATGAATTTCCGACTATATTAATTTTTGCAATGTACATTATAACACTTTATATAGTATATCTGTTTATGCTTATATATATGACTCAAATAGATAGGCAAAATAAACTGATTGTTACGGAACAACCAAATATGGTCACTCCGGAACAGGCTGAATCGGAGTCACAAAATGAAGTAAGACGTTTAGAATATTCAGATTCTGGTGAAGTAAAACTAAAGATTAAACGTAGACACTACATTAATAAACGTATATACTTCTCTCTTGCTACAACTGTACTTATTCATTATATTTTATATTCGATCTTTGTAAACGGCTCACTTAGCCTTTGGGGTTAATTGATAATGTTGTTATCCTTTTTAAAATACCGTTACATATTTTACTTTTAAGTGTTCCAATCTTAATTAGCTTTATAGTTATATTTTTTTCTACATTCTTCCAAATTGGAAGTGACAATAATTAAGAGTAAAATTAATGGGTAATAGATAGCTTTTCATTTAGATATAAATAAAGTTCGTATCAGTCATTAAGGGATAAGTTGTATAATAAATATGAATACGATAAGAATATTAGATTTTATTACTCATCATTTTTAGAAGATTAACAATCTGATAAACAGATAGTTAAAGAAATTATTAATAGAAAATAATTTATGATAATAAAATACCGTCTCTGAATGATGAAGTTTTCAGACTACTAAAGACAGCTTCTCTTCCATATGAATTAAAAGATAGATTGTTAAATCAATTCATCAATGCCAAAAATTCTCATGAGTTAATGAATATCTTGCATCATCAGGATAAGGAATTGAGAGGGCGTTTGTTGGAAATGATATTTACTAGCGAAAACTAATTGAGAAATTTCGTACACAATTTCTATTCTTTATTTTTTAATGTGTAATAGTTTTACATCTCTATGCTTATTGACTTGTATTTTAGTAATTACAAGTTTGGCATAGGGATGTTTTTTGTTTACTGAAGAGGAAAGGATAAGTATGTTTCAAGGTTTGAAACATTTTTAAACTAAACAAGAGCAAATTTTTAAAGGTGATTTCTCAAAGTAACTTCCACTTGCCTGACCGAAGTGGAAGTTAGTCTGAAACGGATTTTTATGGTGGAATTAAGTATGAGACGTATGATTTTTCAGAAAATTTTCTAAAACAAACAGGATTTGTTTGACATTTGTTTGAAAATTCTGTAAAATGAATTATTATATCGTTAAAGGAGAATATATATGGAAAAACAGAAAACATTTTTTGGACATCCTATGGGTTTGTCCACCCTCTTCTTTACAGAGATGTGGGAACGCTTTTCTTACTATGGGATGCGAGCTATCCTACTTTACTATATGTACTATAGTGTGCAAGATGGTGGGTTGGGGATGGATAAGACCACAGCTGCATCGGTTATGGCGATTTATGGCTCACTGGTATTTTTGTCCTCGGTTATCGGTGGTTTTGTCAGTGACCGTATTTTAGGAAGCCGTAAGACTGTCTTTTACGGTGGAATTCTGATTATGCTAGGGCATATTGCTTTGGCAACACCTTTTGGACAAATAGCTCTCTATCTCTCTATTGCCTTGATTATCTTTGGTACTGGATTTTTAAAACCCAATATCTCAGATATGGTTGGGGGAATTTATGAGAAAGAGGATGATAGACGGGATGCAGGTTTTAGTATCTTTGTCTTTGGTATTAACTTAGGTGCCTTCGTTGCCCCTTATTTAGTGGGTTATCTAGGTCAGGAAGTCAATTTCCATCTAGGTTTCTCATTAGCTGCCATTGGGATGTTCTTTGGTCTGGTGAAGTATGTTTTAGATGGGAAGAAATATCTGCCTGAATCAAGTCTTTACCCCACTGATCCACTTTCACAGAAGGACCAGCAGATCTTGATTAAACGCTTGCTGATTACACTTGTCATGGTTATTCTTGTGGTTATAGGTTTAGTCTTTACTCACCAGTTTAACGTGGATATGATTGTTAATATCTTTACAGTGATTGCGGTAATCATTCCAATCTACTATTTCTTCAAAATTTTATCTAGTCAGAAAATAACTGCTACTGAGAGATCCCGAGTATTTGCCTACATTCCTTTATTTATCGCTGGAGTACTCTTCTGGTCTATTGAGGAGCAGGGGTCTGTTGTTCTCGCTCTATTTGCGGATGATCAAACTCGACTTTACTTTAATGTATTTGGAAATCAAATTCATTTCCCATCTAGCTTTTTCCAAAGTATCAATCCACTTTTCATTATGATTTATGTGCCGATTTTTGCATGGTTGTGGGGGAAAATGGGTAAAAAGCAACCGTCCTCTTCTAAGAAATTTGCTTACGGTTTATTAGCAGCAGGTTTATCCTTCTTGTGGATGATGTTACCAGGGATGCTCTTTGGGACAGATGTTAAGGTCAGTCCTTTCTGGTTGATTATGAGTTGGGCTATTGTGATTGTGGGGGAAATGTTGATTTCGCCTATTGGTCTATCAGTCACTACTAAGCTAGCACCAAAATCTTTCCAAGCACAAATGATGTCTATCTGGTTCTTGAGTAATGCAGCTGCCCAAGCTATCAATGCTCAAATTGTAAAATTTTATACAAGCGAAACTGAAGTGGCTTACTATGGAATTGTTGGAGGAATTACGATTGTATTCGGTATTATCTTACTCTTCTACGTTCCACGTATTGAAAAACTAATGTCTGGTATCAAATAGAGAAAAACTGGAATTTCTGTAGGAATTTTAAAAGTTAGATCAATTATTTATTTAAAGGATTTAGTTCTGTATTGTACAGGGCTAAGTCCTTTTAGTTTGATGAAAACTCATGATGTTTATGATATTCCTAGTAGACAACCGTCCACTTTTTTTATATAATAAAATTAAACCTTTTTGGTTGAGTTTTAAAAATATGGATTCAAGTATCGATTAGTCTTTCTAAGGGAGATAATGTCCATTAAATTATCATAATAGGAGGTGAAGTATGTATCAGCCAGAAAAATTAAAGGCTCGTAGAAAAGAGTTAAAATTAACACAGAGGGAAATTGCAGAGAAACTTGGGATTAGTTTCCAGGCTTACTCAGCTTGGGAACGTGGAATCAAAGAACCGTCTAAGGAGAAGGTAGCCCAGTTAGAGAACATTTTAAAGGTATCCAAAGGATATTTTACTCAGATCGAGATTGTCCGTCTCTACCATAGCCTCTCCAAGCAAGGGCAGGAGAAGGTTGTTCTCTATGCTCGCAACCTATCTCAAGAGGAGAAAGCCCAGAAAGTAACAGCGATGCCAGAGCGCCTCTACGAGTACCGTGTTTATGAACGCATGTCAGCAGGGATTGGGGCTTCGGTCTACGATGATCAGAATTTTGATACGGTTTACTTTAATGAGGAACTAGCCCATGATTTTGCGTCCTGGGTGTCTGGGGACTCCATGGAACCTAAATACCAAAATGGTTCAGTGGCTCTGATTCGAGAGACAGGATTTGACTATGATGGGGCGGTTTATGCAGTGGTTTGTAACAATCAGACCTATATCAAGCGGGTTTATCGTGAGGAAGATGGCTTGCGTCTGGTATCTATCAATCCTAAATACAAGGATATTTTCATCTCCTATGAGGAAGATCCTCGAATTGTGGGGATTATCGTTGGGAACTTTGTGCCGATGGAGGGCTAGTCAATGGGCTACTTTGATTATTCCAGAGAGCCCAAAAGTGACATTGCCTTTGTCGATATGAAATCCTTTTATGCCAGTGTTGAGTGTGTGAAAAGGGGCTTACATCCGCTGAAAACCTCTCTTTGTGTCATGAGTCGCGCGGATAATTCCACTGGTCTTATCCTAGCCTCCTCTCCCCTGTTTAAGAAGATTTTTGGCAAGTCAAATGTTGGTCGGGCCTATGATTTGCCTTTTGATATCAAAACGCGAAAATTTTCCTATTACAATGCTCGAAAGCAAGGGCTACCGACTGACTCAGACTATGTTCGCTACATCGAAGATTGGGCTCAAGTGACCTTGATTGTGCCACCCAGGATGGATGAGTACATCGCAGTCAATATGGAAATTCAGCGAATCTTTCAGAATTATGGCAGTTCAGATGATATTTATCCCTACTCTATCGATGAGGGCTTTATTGACCTGACTAGTTCCCTCAACTATTTCATCCCAGATAAGAGTCTCTCTCGCAAAGACAAGCTGGATCTGCTTTCTGCCCGTATTCAGAGGGATATTTGGAGGCAGACAGGGATCTACTCTACAGTAGGTATGTCAAATGCCAATCCTTTACTGGCCAAGTTGGCTCTGGATAATGAGGCTAAGCACACTCCGACCATGAGGGCCAACTGGTCTTACCAGGATGTGGAAGAGAAGGTCTGGTCCATTCCCAAGATGACCGACTTTTGGGGAATTGGCAGGCAGATGGAGAAACGCTTGCATGCTCTGGGGATTTTTTCCATCAAGGAATTGGCAATCAGCAATCCCGACCAGCTAAAAAAAGCTCTGGGTCAGGCTGGTCTGCGTTTGTGGTTTCATGCTAACGGGATTGATGAGAGCAATGTTCATAAGCCCTATAAAGCTAAATCCAAGGGCTTGGGGAATTCTCAAATCTTGCCGAGAGACTACGTGAAGCTACGGGATATTGAAATTATTCTCCGAGAAATGGCGGAGCAGGTAGCTATTAGACTGAGAAGGGCGAGCAAGAAAACAACCCTTGTCTCTATCTATGTCGGTTTCTCTAAACAGGAGGTCAGGTCGTCTATTCACACACAAATGAAGGTCGAACCGACCAATAATACAGTTGTCTTAACGAATTATGTTTTGAAGCTATTTCATGACAAATACACTTCTGGAGCGGTCAGAAGTGTTGGAATCAACTATTCAGGATTTGTGGATGAGTCCTTTGGTTTGATATCTCTTTTTGATGATGTTGACAAGTTAGAAAAAGAAGAAAGGCTCCAGATGGCCATTGACTCCATTCGGGAACAATTTGGTTTCACTTCCCTTTTAAGAGTCAATGCACTGGAAGAAGCCTCTAGGAGTCTTGCCAGAAGCAAGCTGATTGGGGGACATTCTGCTGGAGGATTAGATGGATTAAAATGATTGATCGTTCTTATTTACCTTTTCAATCCGCGCGAGATTATCAAGATCCAGGTATGCAGAAGTGGATGGGATTTTACCTTTCAGAACACACTAGTTCGCTCAGTGAAGAAAAAAAACGTGTTGATTTTTCGACGGATTTGGCCCCAGTTGAGAAACTACATTTACTTTCTCAGCTTTATATTAGCCAGCTAAAGGGATGCTTTGTGGTTAAGGAAAAGAAGCAGAAAACCACTATCATCGGTGTGGTGAGAGAGTTATCGCCTCAGACTCTATCTATTAGGACAAACGAGGAATATAGGTTGATAGATGTTGCAGATATCCTAGAAATTCGGCTGTGGGAAGAGGGAATTTATGACTAGAAAAGAGCTGTATGAAAACAAACTGCAGATGGATTACTTTTCAGATAACTATATTCGTTTTGAAGAGGATTTTCAAAAATACTCTGCCATGAACGTACCCTTGACTTTCTTGATTGATGACATCCTACGAACCATGGCAATGAATCAGAAGAACTACTTTGTCTTAAATAAGGAAAATGCCAAGGATGGGCGGGAGCATAGATTTTATTTTAGGGTGGTAACGGAAAAAGCGTGTCCTAGAAATAGGACCTATGTATATGCTGGGATTAAAAATAGTGGCCAGTAGATTTGGTAGGAGATGAGCTCGTTCTCTGGTGTACATCATTTCAGCTATCTGCGGAGGAATTGCAGAAGCTTATTATGGTCTTTCTGATGAGATTAGACAAGAAGCCCTATCTTTTTTAGATAATCGTTTACTTGAAATTGTTGTTGAATTTGAAAATACTTATCCCAAATAATCATTCTGTTTTATAGATACTAAGATATCCATAGAAATTTATGGATATCTTTTGATTTATATATAGAAAAAGAGAAGACCGGCTGGTCTTCTCTTTGGGGGAACTAGAATCATTGAAAAGAATTAAGTAAAGATTTTAATTAGTCTTTGAAATTCTTTTGGAAGATGAGTAGAGACAATACTGAAGTAATAGCAGCCAAGAATAAGAAGGCATTTGCTTCTTGCTCTCCAGTTTCTGGGAGTTGTTTTTCCTTGTCTTGTCTAACTGTAGTAGCAACAGGTGCTTTTTCATCTTTTCTTGGTGAATCTTCTGTTACAACTGCAGGAGCTGGTTTTTCAGTTTCTCTAGGTAGAACATACTCAGGGAGAGTCACAACTGGTGGCGCCACTGTTCCTACAGAACTTTGTTTAGTTCCAACCTCGATTATTCGGTCTAAAGCTGGAGTTGATTTGGTTTGGACTACCTTGCGATTGCTACCATCTACTTCGACATACTCAATTAGCAGGCCGTCTTTCCCTTCTGCTAGAACTTTCTCTTTTCCTTTATCTAAGTTTGGATTTTCGTGACGGATAGTCTTGAATGGTACTGCCTTCTTGACAATATCCAAGCTTGGAAGTTTAAAGACAAGGTCCTTAACTCCCTCTTCAGGACTTGAAGAAGTAATTGGTTTTTCAGGTTCTTTTGGTAGAAGGTATTCAGGAAGAGTCACAACTGGTGGAGTATCTGTTCCCACAGAACTTTCTTTAGTCCCAACTTCAATCACTCGGTCTAGAGCTGGAGTTGATTCAGTTTGAATTACCTTACGATTGCTGCCATCTACTTCGACATACTCGATTATAGCACCATCTTTCCCTTCTGCTAGAACTTGTTCTTTCCCTTTGTCTAATTGTGGATTTTCGCGACGGATAGTCTTGAATGGTAGCACCTTCTTGACAATATCCAGACTTGGAAGTTGGAAGACAAGCTCTTTAACCCCTTCTTCAGGACTTGAAGAAGTAATTGGTTTTTCAGGCTGTTTTGGTTCAACTGGTTGTTCTGGTTGGCTAGGTTGCAATTGCTTGATTTGTTCAAGAGCGTTGTTGAGGGCTTTATTGACATCTTCTTGAGTCTTAGCTTCTTGGATAGCTGCGATTGCTTTATCAGTAATTTCAACTAATTTCTTCTTAGCATCGTTGTTAGTACCGAGTTCAGCCACTTTTTTCTCGATAGCTTCAGTCAGGCTAGCCATAGCCTTATCATAATTGATTTTAGGCTGTTCCGGTTGTTTCGGTTCAACCGGTTGTTCTGGTTGGCTAGGTTGCAATTGCTTGATTTGTTCAAGAGCATTATTGAGAGCTTTATTGACGTCTTCTTGAGTCTTAGCTTCTTGGATAGCTGCGATTGCTTTATCAGTAATTTCAACTAATTTCTTCTTAGCATCGTTGTTAGTACCAAGTTCAGCTACTTTTTTCTCGATAGCTTCAGTCAGGCTAGCCATAGCCTTATCATAATTGATTTCAGGCTGTTCAGGTTGTTTTGGTTCAACTGGTTGTTCTGGTTGGCTAGGTTGCAATTGCTTGATTTGTTCAAGAGCGTTATTGAGGGCTTTGTTGACGTCTTCTTGAGTCTTAGCCTCTTGAATAGCTGCGATTGCTTTGTCAGTAATTTCAACTAATTTCTTCTTAGCATCGTTGTTGGCACCAAGCTCAGCCACTTTTTTCTCGATAGCTTCAGTCAGGCTAGCCATAGCCTTATCATAATTGATTTCAGGCTGTTCAGGTTGTTTTGGTTCAACCGGTTGTTCTGGACTTGTTTCGTCTCCAGGTTTTTGGTAATTTTCGTTTTTGCTAAGAATATCTTGCAAAGCAGTGACTGTTGACATCACATCTTGTACATTTACCGTATCAGAACTTAATTGTGCAGTGAGTTTATCAAGATTAGACTTAAATGCTTGACGTGCAGTTGCTGTATTTTTCAAACCACTTGGATCAAAGTTAGATAAGTCGTCTTTCCATTTAGAGAGAGATTGAAGGATTTGTGTTTTGCTGTAGAGTTCGCTTCCTTCACCACGAGTGATGAATTGATCCACCTGGATACCGATGTTTCGAGACAAATCGTTTCGATCAGAATCGAGTTGAAGGGTGACTGCGTGCAAGTTTTCGTCCAGACCTTTTAGGCTAACCAGAGTTTGATTGCCTTGGCGTTGGGCAGCGTGACCGCTAAAGTATTTCTTGCCCTCAATAGTCGACGCATTTCCCATGCCCTCTTGGTAAGGAACTTCTTTGCCGTCGAGGAATACCTTGTAGATACCATGATTTGGATCAACATAGCCCTTGATATCAAGTCCAGTACCGTAGAAGTAGGCTGTGACAGTTGTCTTTTTCTTTTGTTCATCAGTTAAGCGACCAAAGGAAGCCCAAGACTCCGTTTTTTGGTACTTGTCTGCTGAATTGGTTTCATGGTGCCAGCCAGGACTGTAATCCAACTGACTAGCTTGGTCATCATAACTTGTTTGATCCTTGATCAGCAATTCAGCTTTCATCACTTGGATGGTTGCATCGGTAGCAAAACCGAGCAGGGCACCATCAGTGACAGAAGTGAGCTTGGCCTTGAAGTCAAAGATAGAGTCGGCTTGTTCTGTAAAGTCAATCGTTGGGATGGTAACAGTCTTTTCTGTTTCTCCATCTTCAAAAGTCACATCTTGAGTTGTATCTTGGTAAACTTTACCGTGAACCCCAGTTCCAGGTTCTGTGATGAAGCGAACAGTAGCAGTTCCCTTGCTTCCACCAACACGTTTAATTTTAACAGTGACTGGTTTTCCTTTTTCGACTTCGTAAGAAGTTGCTTCAAGCTCAAACATACCCTTGCTGTTATTGTTTAGAGTGTAGATTCCTTCTGTAGCAATTGGTTCACCTGTTTTATTAACAAGGGTAATGGTATGTTGGCCAGGTGCTAAATCGTCTGTTTCATATACTTTTTGGCTGCGTTTACGGCTAGTGTTCTTAGTTTGCACATCCGCAACTTTTTGGCCATCAACGTAGACGGACATTTCTCCATGACCTGGGTCAACTGTAGAGACGACATAGGCCTTGGTTCCTGTGAAAGTATAGCTTACTTTGGCATCTTTTTGATTGGTCCACATAGAAGTGCCACGAACACCTTCAGATTCATTGTACCAAGTTGTACCGGCTGTATCCGCTGTTGTATTTGAGTGGTATTCAAGTCCAAGAGGGTAGCCGTCTGTCTTTTCGATACTACTTGGTGTCTTGTAGACTGAGAAGTTGGTTAAGATTGGAGTTGCTTGAGCTCCGGTGATGGTTACACGGATTTTTTGTGCCTCTACAGGCTTGCCTTGAATCAAGCGACGGTAACCAACAGTTGAACCTTCTCCGTAAGTCACCCAGCGACCGTTGATTTCGACTTCAATCTTGAAACCAGAGATACGTTGACCTTTAGCGATGTCTTCCTTGAGTTCGACAACGTCAAAGCGTCTCTTTTGTCCCAAATCGACTGTGAAGCTACCTGTTGTGGCATCATTTGAGAGCGCCCAGCTGGTATCGTCTTTGCCGTCTGTCAGGTGACTTTCTTTATAGAGGTGGTTCTGACGAGTAGAACTTGCTGTTACAGTCGCTCCTTTGGCAAAGTCAGTCGCATACATTTGGTCTAGGGTTGCTTTGAATTCCTTCAAGCGAGCCACATCAGCATCTGCGAATTTTCCTTCTTTGTTTGGTGGAATGTTGAGAAGAAGTGGCGTTCCACGACCAACAGACTTGAAGTAGATATCCATCAATTCTTTGAGGGATTTTGGTTGCTGATTATCGTGGTAGAACCAGCCAGAGCGGATGGAAACATCTGCTTCCCCTACAGAGTACATATCTCCGTCAGGGTCACCGTGGTTAAGGTATTCGTTCTTAACATTTTCGGTGATGTTGGCTTTCTTGACCTTATGCCATACAGGGTCACCTGCGATACCACGTTCATTTCCGATCCAACGAATACTTGTTGGTTGTGCAGAGAAGATAGCGATATCTCCTTCAGCTTCCTTAATATATTTGAACCATTCGTCAAAGGTGTAGGTTACTTTCTGGGCACCGCTACCGCGTGCTCCATCCATCCAAACTTCGATAAATTTACCCTTATTACCGTATTTTGGATTACCAAGGATTTCTTTTAGTTGATTGAGGTAGTATTCGTTGTATTCTTTTTCTGTATCAACCTTGTATTTAGGACTATTAACATCCCATGGAGATAGATAAACCCCCATATTCATATCGTATTTAGTAGCTGATTTTGAAACTTCTTCTAAAAGGTCTCCCTTACCATCTTTCCATGGACTTGCAGCTACGGTATGATTTGTATATTTAGATGGGTAAATAACGAAGCCATCGTGGTGTTTCACTACCATAATGGTGCGTTTAAAGCCAGTTTCCTTTAGAGTACGGATCCATTGATCTGTATCTAAGTTAGTTGGATTAAAGTATCCTGGGTCTTCATTTCCATGTCCCCACTCAGAATTAGTATAAGTATTCATACCATAGTGGATGAAGGCGGCTAATTCTTCCTTGTGATAATCAAGTTGAGCCTTGCTTGGAAGGGGACCGTGATTTCCAATTTCTGTTTCCTTATCTTCTGGATGAGCAGCAGGTAAAACAGTTGAAGTCGGATTAGAGCTATCAGAGATTTTTTCGTATTCAAAGACAACATCATTCACACCCTCGTGCTGGATGATGGCTTCTAAACGTGGAGTGATCGCGCGGTAGCCTGCGATTTCTTTTGCTTCAAAAGTGTTTACAAAAGAAACATCGTATTCTTTTCCGTCATTATTATCAGTAACAACATCTGCTAATTCTTGCTCTGAGCCTTTCAAACGATAATGAATGGCAAATGAACCTTTATTCACTTTATAAACCACCTTGATGACCCGTGTTCCTGGAGCTGTTTTGCTGACGACGTTGTAGGTCCACTCATCTTTGAGTTGTTTGTTGATTTCGACGCCATCAATAGAGACAATCTGGTATTTCTCTTGATTTTTTGTATAGAAGTCGGTTTTAGCGATTTCTTTTTTGAAGTCATAATCAAAAGCTGTTCCAACTTCAGTTTTTTCAACAAAAGTATCATCAGTTTTAATTGGATTACCAGTTTCATCTACGTGTTGAACAACTACACGTCCGTAATCGATTCCTTTAATGAGTGTCGCAACACCATTTTCATCGAAAGAATATTGATTTTCACCAATAACAGCAGTTTTATTTCTGAACATTTCTCCTTCAGGAGTAAAGTAATATCGTTTCCCATTATCACCTTGGTACCAACCTTTGATGCCATATTTTGCGATAATATCTTTTACCCATTTGACTTGCTCAGGTGAGAGGACGATTCCACCACCGAAACGGTCTTTGTCGGGGATGCCGTTTTCAATTGTGCCGTGTTGGTGAACACCGACTACTTTACCATCACCGTTGATAATACCAGCACCTGAAAGGCCTGAAACAGAAGTCATATGATAGGTAATGCCTTTTGAGCCTTTATCATCATAATTATCAACAGATTTCACGACACCATCAGCCTTGTAAAGTTGACCAGCTACAATTGGTTTTTTGAGCTCAGGTGAGCTTGAATCAGTTGGATACCCAATCGTGCTAACGGGGTCTCCTGGTTGATAGGTTTTGTTTTCTGCCAAAGGAACAAAGGTGGCAGCTTTATTTGGACTAGCGATTTGAAGAGGAACAGGTGCTACAACAGCAGCCAAGTCATTTTGATATCCTTTTCCAAATTCTTTCTTGTTCCAAAAATGAATATCTTCTTCTTTGAAAAGAGTAGTATTACCCGTTACAGGCTGAGAATTGCGAACAGCAGAATTAGAACCGAGGTTATAGTAAAACTTAGCAGAATCTCCGCCTCGAATATGTCCTTCTTTTGTATCACGGTTTGATTCTAAAAAGTTGTGGGCAACAGTCAAGATGACATTTGGTGCCACAAAAATACCAGAACCAGACACGATATAGCGTTGGGAACCACCATTGTAAATAGTGTAAATCATACTAGCAGCAGTAGCAGGTTGTCCTTCATAAGGGACGTGCTTCAAATCTAGACCACCGTTGATAATCGCACGATTACCATTTTCAGCTTCTTTTGGAAGTTCTTCCTTGTTTTTTAGAATGCTTTCTGTCTCAACTTTAGGGCTATCCTTCTTGTCTACGATTGCTGAAGTATCTATGTTTTTCACGGGTGCATCAGGATAAGCTTGATCGTGGATTTCTTCAGGAAGCAAGTCAGTAGTTTTAGTTTCTGCTACAGTCTTCTCTTCTACTGATTTAACAGTTTTTTCTGCTTTCTCTGACTCTTGAGGTGTAGAAATTACAGGACTTTCATTTTTGACTTCTGGTTTGGTTTTTTCAGCTTCGGCCAATTTTTCTACATTTGGTTGAGAGCTTGTAGTTTCAATTTTTGCTTCGTCAGCTAGTGCTGTACCAGATGCAAAAAAAGCGAGCCCAACCATAACCGAAGCAACACCAACGGTTAATTTTCTGATGCTAAAAGTTTGCTCTTTTTCAAAAAGGTATCGATTCATAATGTACTCCTAGTTTGAATCAAGACAGTCAGCTACTGTCTGAGCCCAAGTATGACTTGGAAACGATTTTCTTTAGCGATAGTTAGATTTTGTGCAATAGTTTGAGACTAATCCCCTCCTGTTTAAGCGCTTTCATTTTAGAATAAAAAAATTAAAATTGTTATCTTAATCTTTAAAATAACCTAAAAACTTTAACATAACAAATATACTAAATTGTTCCAAGAAATGCAATAGAGAAAGTAAACCTAATTTAAAGAAATTCTTTCACTTTTTAAAGAAAAAATACATCCTTTCAAGAATTAAACTGAATGAAAGAATGTATTCAAAAAAAGTCAGAGTAATTTTTGTATCGCCTCTTCAATTTGTTTTGGGTCTGTTTTGGAAGAAAAGCGCTCAAAGACTTGCCCATCTCGACCGATGAGAAACTTAGCGAAATTCCATTCGATTCGTTTTCCTAGTGGGCCAGATTTTTGGTTTTTCAACCAGACATAGAGGGGATCTGCTTCCTTACCGTTGACCTTGATCTTGGCAAAACGTGGGAAGCTGGTTTGATAATGTAGGCTACAGAAGCTGTTGATTTCCTCTGCACTGCCTGGTGCTTGTCCCATAAACTGATTGCAAGGGAAGTCTAAAATCTCAAAACCTTGGTCTTGATAGTGGTTATAGAGTTCTTGGAGCCCTTTGTACTGGGGCGTTAAACCACATCCAGTAGCAGTGTTGACAACCAAAAGAACTTTCCCACGATAGGCATCTAGGGAAGTTGTTTGCTTGTCTTGGTTCAAGACTGAAAAATCGTATAGTGAAGTCATTGCTTGCTTTTCTCCTTCTGTTTGGTGTTTTTAGGAGTTTTTTCCTCCTGAAGTGATAGAAATCCGTAGGTCAGGGTTCCAAAAATGCTACCGATAATGAGGCCATACATCAGGAAAGGACCACTTTTATCGAATTGCAAGAGCAATTTCACAAAATCTGAAAGGGACATCTGCTGAACGAAGACTTTATGAAAGATGAGTAAGGTAAAGAAGCCAATCTGAATACCGATAAACACAATCCAGCTTCGGAATTTGATTTGGGCTTTGCTATAGGTTTTGAGAATGATTTCTGATTTGTCATCCTTTTCAAGATGAAGCTCTTGGACGGCTTTTTGAGCTTTTATACTCATGAACAAAATGAGTCCAAAATAGATGTAGGGCATAACATTTCGAACAATTTCTATAAAGCTTCCGAACAAAATATAGAATAGGAAGAGAATGAAGGAAGAGTAAAAGATTTGGATCATGGAACGGGCGCAAGCCTTGTAGATAATCTCTTGCCGGCATTCATCAAAAGGCCCTTGGATATGAAAGAAATTTCGAAGTAGGCGAGTTGTTAAGTCTTCTTTTTTCATGCTACTAACCTCCTAAATGAGCGGTTTTTGATTGACTTCTTTAACTAGTTGATAGAAAGTATAAAAGTAAATCAAGCTAAAAATAATACAGGTTGTTAGAAATACTAGGTATCTCCAATCTGCAGGACTCCTTAAAAGTTGTGGGAAGGATACGAGAATAAAACAGAGAGATACGTTTAGAAGGCGTATTTTTTTGGATTGGATTTTCTGAAGTATTTGTCCCATGTTCAGCAAAGGAAGAAATAAAAGGAAAATGATCAAGAAAGGACGCGTAATATGTCCAGAAACCAGGACGAAGGTAATAAAGATGCTGACAAAAATATGACTGATTAGTAAAGTTACTAGTGATTTCATAGGGCACCTCCTAATCCTCATCTTGATTTTTCTTAGCTTTAGCAATGCGACGGGAGATGAGGAACTGTATGCTTGCTCCGAAGAAGATAGAACCGAGAATGCTTGATACACCATTTCTTATAGTGAGGAGAGAATGAAAATAGTCCTGACCTTCACCTATGAGTATACTGAGAAGAGGAGTTATAAAAAACATCCATAGACCAAAGAACAAACCTGCTTTAAGACCTGGGTAGTATAGTTGCTTGCTTTCTTTCTCATTCAGCATATCTGGATCAATAGCTGTAATCCCTGTTTTTTTCATTTGGTAGGTGACATAGCCAGCAGCGATGAGGGCAATCACTAGAATCAGAGGAGGATAGATTAGAGCCACTTCTTGAGGGTATTTATAGGCCAGAAGGAGTGGAATAAGATTTCCGAAAATCATCAGATAAAAGAGGATGATAAAGACTTGGTTACCGATACGATCGGCCTCACGCCGTTTGTATTCGTCAAGGGGACCAGAAATACCGTATGTGCGTTTGATGAGTTTTTCAGTGAAGGTTTCTTTTTTCATGAGTTGGCTCCTTTTTTAAAAATCATCCTCCCAAAAGAGACTGTTTAGGTCAGTTTGGAGGCTGCGGGCGAGATTGAGACAGAGTTCCAGGGTTGGATTGTACTTGTCGTTTTCAATCATATTGATGGTCTGTCTCGAGACACCGATATCCTTGGCTAGCTCGAGCTGGGAAATGCCCAGTTCCTTGCGAAATTCTTTCACACGATTCATCTGGACTCCTTTCTGATTTGTGTCGCATATATTTGACTATATTATATTCTTCTATGAAATAGATGTCAAGCATATTTGACATATTTCTTAAAGAAATCTTACTTGTTTTTGGTCTATTTGTCTGACTAGTGCAAGCTAGTCAGATTTGTGGTAAAATAGATAAGATATGACAAAAGAATTTCATCATGTAACGGTCTTACTCCACGAAACGATTGATATGCTTGATGTGAAACCTGACGGTGTTTACGTTGATGCGACCTTGGGTGGAGCAGGCCATAGCGAATATTTATTAAGTAAATTAAGTGAAAAAGGCCATCTCTATGCCTTTGACCAGGACCAGAATGCCATTGACAATGCGCAAAAACGTTTGGCACCTTACATTGAAAAGGGGATGGTGACTTTTATAAAGGATAACTTCCGTCATTTACAGGCACGTTTGCGCGAAGCTGGTGTTCAGGAAATTGATGGAATTTGTTATGACTTGGGAGTGTCTAGTCCTCAATTGGACCAGCGTGAGCGTGGTTTTTCTTATAAAAAGGATGCGCCACTGGATATGCGGATGAATCAGGAAGCTAGTCTGACAGCTTATGAAGTGGTGAATCACTATGACTATCATGACTTGGTTCGTATTTTCTTCAAGTATGGTGAGGATAAGTTTTCTAAACAGATTGCGCGTAAGATTGAACAAGCACGTGAAGTCAAGCCAATCGAGACAACGACTGAGTTGGCAGAGATCATCAAGTCGGCTAAGCCTGCTAAGGAGCTCAAGAAGAAGGGCCATCCTGCCAAGCAGATTTTCCAAGCTATTCGGATTGAAGTCAATGATGAACTGGGAGCTGCAGATGAATCTATCCAGCAGGCTATGGATATGTTGGCTCTAGATGGTAGAATCTCAGTGATTACCTTCCATTCACTAGAAGACCGCTTGACCAAGCAATTGTTCAAGGAAGCTTCAACGGTTGAAGTTCCCAAAGGTTTGCCTTTCATCCCAGATGATCTCAAGCCCAAGATGGAATTGGTATCCCGTAAGCCAATCTTGCCAAGTGCAGAAGAATTAGAAGCCAATAACCGCTCGCACTCAGCCAAGTTGCGCGTGGCCAGAAAAATTCACAAGTAAGAGGAAAAAATGGTAGATAAGAAAGAAACAACCAGTCAATTCTTGCAGAATCGTATAAAAAAATTCTCACGTGTGGAGAAGGCTTTTTATCTTTCCATCGCTTTTACGGCTCTCGTTTTAGCAGTGAGTATCATCTTTATGCAGACACGACTCTTGCAAGTGCAAAGTGATTTAACAAAAATCAATGCGCAGATAGAGGAAAAGAAGACAGAGCTGGATGATGCTAAGCAGGAAGTGAATGAATTGATTCGTTCCGAGCGCTTGAAAGAAATTGCAGATAAAAAAGATTTGAAATTGAATAATGAAAATATCCGAACAGCGGAGTAAGATATGAAATGGACAGAAAAAATAACCCGATTTGCGATAAAAAATCGTAAGTCTCCAGCAAAAAACCGTAGGATAGTTGGCAAGTACCTCAGCTTTTTAGCTGTTGCCCTTTTCGGCCTCTTTTTGGCCAATTTTGCTTATATTATCGCAAAAGGTAATATATTTGGTACTGACTTGGTAAAAGAGGCTAAAAAGGTTCACCAAACAACCCGAACAGTTCCTGCCAAACGTGGGACTATCTATGACCGAAATGGAGTGCCTATCGCTGAAGATGCGACCTCTTATAACGTGTATGCTGTTATTGATAAAAAATACAAGTCAGCAACTGGAAAAATTCTTTATGTAGAGGATTCGCAGTTTAATAAGGTAGCTGAAGTCTTCCATAAGTATTTAGACATGGATGAAGCTTATGTGAAAGAGCAATTAGCTCAACCAAATCTGACCCAAGTTTCCTTTGGTGCAAAAGGAAATGGGATTACCTATGCCAATATGATGGCGATTAAAAAAGATTTGAAAGATGCTAGTGTGGAAGGGATTGACTTTACAACTAGCCCTAACAGAAGTTACCCAAATGGCCAATTTGCTTCTAGTTTTATTGGTTTAGCCCAACTCCATGAAAATGAGGACGGCAGTAAGAGTTTATTAGGAACCTCTGGTCTAGAGAGTTCGTTAAATACCATTCTTGCGGGGACAGACGGTATTATTACCTATGAAAAAGACCGTGTAGGAAATATCGTACCAGGTACAGAACAGGTATCGCAACAAACTGTGGATGGCAAGGATGTTTATACAACATTGTCTAGCCCGCTCCAATCTTTCATGGAAACTCAGATGGATGCCTTTCTACAAAAAGTAAAAGGTAAGTATATGACCGCGACCTTGGTCAGTGCAAAGACCGGTGAAATCCTTGCTACCACCCAACGACCTACCTTTAATGCAGATACTAAAGAAGGAATCACTGAGGACTTTGTTTGGCGTGATATTCTTTATCAAAGTAACTATGAACCAGGATCAGCCTTGAAGGTCATGACGTTAGCTTCTTCTATTGATAATAATACCTTCCCAAGTGGAGAATACTTCAATAGCAGTGAATTCAAAATAGCGGATGCGACGACTCGAGATTGGGATGTTAATGATGGTTTGACTACTGGTGGGATGATGACTTTCTCACAAGGTTTCGCTCACTCCAGTAATGTTGGAATGAGTCTACTTGAACAAAAAATGGGAGATGCTACTTGGTTGGATTATCTAAACCGCTTTAAATTTGGGGTCCCAACTCGCTTTGGTTTGACAGATGAATACGCTGGTCAACTTCCAGCTGATAATATTGTCAATATTGCTCAAAGCTCATTTGGGCAAGGGATTTCAGTAACACAAACACAAATGCTTCGTGCCTTTACAGCTATTGCTAATGATGGAGTTATGCTGGAGCCAAAATTTATAAGTGCTATTTATGATACTAACAATCAGTCTGTACGAAAGTCTCAAAAAGAGATTGTAGGAAAACCTGTATCTGAAGATGCAGCAAGCTTGACTCGTACTAACATGATATTAGTTGGGACGGACCCTCTATATGGAACTATGTATAATCACTACACAGGAAAGCCAATTATAACAGTTCCTGGACAAAATGTAGCAGTTAAATCCGGTACGGCTCAAATCGCTGATGAGAAAAATGGAGGCTATTTGGTTGGTCCTACCAATTATATTTTCTCAGTTGTGACTATGAATCCTGCTGAAAATCCTGATTTTATCTTGTATGTAACGGTTCAACAGCCTGAGCATTATTCAGCTGTCCAGTTGGGAGAGTTTTCCAATCCAATCTTGGAGCGGGCTTCAGCGATGAAAGAATCTCTGAACCTTCAATCTCCAGCTAAGAATTTAGATCAAGTGACGACAGAATCTTCGTATGCAATGCCTAGCATCAAGGATATTTCACCTGGTGATTTGGCGGAAGCCTTACGTCGAAATATTGTGCAACCAATCGTTGTTGGTACTGGAACAAAGATTAAAGAGACTTCTGTAGAAGAAGGAAAAAATCTTGCACCAAACCAACAAGTTCTCCTTTTATCGGATAAGGTAGAAGAAATTCCAGACATGTATGGCTGGAAAAAAGAGACTGCTGAGACCTTTGCTAAATGGTTGGATATTGAGCTGGAATTTGAAGGTTCAGGTTCTGTTGTTCAGAAGCAAGACGTTCGGACCAATACAGCTAGCAAAAATATTAAAAAAATTAAATTAACTTTAGGAGACTAATATGTTTATTTCCATCAGTGCTGGAATTGTGACATTTTTACTAACTTTAGTGGGAATTCCGGCCTTCATCCAATTTTATAGAAAGGCGCAAATTACAGGCCAGCAGATGCATGAGGATGTCAAACAGCACCAAGCAAAAGCTGGGACTCCTACAATGGGAGGTTTGGTTTTCTTAATTGCTTCTGTTTTAGTTGCTTTCTTTTTCGCCCTATTTAGTAATCAACTCAGCAATAATGTTGGTATGATTTTGTTTATTTTGGTCTTGTATGGTTTGGTTGGTTTTTTAGATGACTTCCTCAAGGTCTTCCGTAAAATCAATGAGGGCCTTAATCCCAAACAGAAATTGGCTCTTCAGCTGCTAGGTGGCGTCATTTTCTACCTTTTTTATGAGCGTGGGGGCGATATGCTCTCTGTCTTTGGTTACCAAGTGCATCTAGGGATTTTCTATATTATCTTCGCTCTTTTCTGGCTAGTCGGTTTTTCAAACGCAGTGAACTTGACAGATGGTATTGACGGTCTAGCTAGTATTTCCGTTGTGATTAGCTTGTCTGCCTATGGAGTTATTGCCTATGTGCAAGGTCAGATGGATATTCTTCTAGTGATTCTTGCCATGATTGGTGGTTTGCTTGGTTTCTTTGTCTTTAACCATAAGCCTGCTAAAGTCTTTATGGGGGATGTGGGAAGTTTGGCTTTAGGTGGAATGCTGGCAGCTATCTCTATGGCCCTCCACCAAGAATGGACTCTCTTGATTATCGGAATTGTTTATGTTTTTGAAACAACTTCGGTTATGATGCAAGTCAGTTATTTCAAACTGACAGGTGGTAAACGTATTTTTCGTATGACGCCTGTGCATCACCATTTTGAGCTTGGAGGATTGTCTGGTAAGGGAAGTCCTTGGAGCGAGTGGAAGGTCGACTTCTTCTTTTGGGGAGTGGGGCTTCTAGCAAGTCTTTTGACACTAGCCTTTTTATACCTACTGTAAAAAATAAATCAGGATGAAGCTTATCTTCATCCTGATTTTTGTGTGGTTAAAAGTTAGTTGGACTCATCCTTCTTACTCTTAAGTAGAAAAGTTGCTGTTAGGACTAGACTCAATCCTGACAAGAATAGTAGTGGATTGGATGTTTCACCAGTAGCTGGAAGTTGTTCTTTAGGAGAATGATTTGCCGATTGAACAAGGTCTGGACTAGATGAAACTTGCTTAGAGCTGTTGGCTAATGGTTTGATATCTGTTTCACTTGGTTTTTGATTTGCAGTAATTGATGCTCCATTAGCTCGATAAACGACTGCATAGGTGCTGAAATGACTAGTCGTAAATTCTGCCATTCCCTCGCGAATAGTAAAATCGAGTGCCTGTAACTCTTTTGATGGAGTTAGGTAGTAAACATTTTCGACAGCAGAGGAAATAGGCAAGCGAACCAAGACAGTTCCTTTTGGTTGTAAACTCTGGTCTGTTGAATTTTTAAGGTGAAGATCGTAAGCATCATAGGTCTTACCAAATAGTTCTTGAGCTAATACACGTCTGCTAGAAATGTGAGAAATTCCCTCTAAGTCAGTCGCTCCTCCAATAATTTCAACTTTAGTCTTTTCATCCTTTAAGACACGAAGTTTATATTCAGGAACAGAAACAGTAGGAGCTTGTTCTTGTCCCGCTGTCCCGACAGGTTGAGTGTACTCAGGAATATTTACTACAGGTGGCTGTTCTTGTCCCATTGTGACGATAGGCTTAGTATACTCAGGAA
>AQTU01000021.1:0-38811 GCA_000385835.1 Streptococcus mitis 13/39
ACGTCCCTGTGATGCTGGCAGTCTCAGATGCAACAATCGCCATTCTTTTGACTTAGCTAAATTTGGCTATGTCAATCTGGCACCTCAAATTAAGCAATCTGCCAACTACGACAAGGAAAACTTTCAAAATCGCCAAGAAATCCTAGAATCTGGATTTTATCAAGCTATTCTAGAGGTCGTCTCTGATTTACTTTCAAACTCAAAAAATGCCAAAACAATTTTAGATATCGGTTGTGGCGAAGGATTCTATTCTCGCAAACTTCAAGAAAGTCATCTTGACAAAACCTTCTATGCCTTCGACATCTCCAAAGATTCTGTCCAAATCGCTGCCAAGAGCGAACCCAACTGGGCAGTCAATTGGTTCGTTGGTGACTTAGCTCGTCTTCCTATAAAAGACGCCAGCATGGATATCTTACTTGATATCTTTTCCCCTGCCAATTACGGAGAATTTCGTCGCGTTTTATCCAAAGACGGCATCTTGATAAAGGTTATTCCAACTAAAAATCACCTCAAGGAAATCCGTCAGAAGGTACAAGACCAGCTGACAAACAAGGACTATTCAAACCAAGATATCAAAAATCATTTCCAAGAACACTTTACCATCCTATCTACCAAACTGCCTCTCTGACTAAAACTATCACAGCAGAACAGCTCAAAGCCCTACTCAGCATGACGCCCCTACTCTTTCACATCGACCAGAGCAAGATTGACTGGAGTCAACTGGCAGAGATTACTATTGAGGCTGAGATTCTGGTTGGGAAAGTACTATAATTGACACAAAAAACCGCATTTCAAGAAGATCTGCGGTTTTAAATTTCAATTTTTAAACTATCTATCCTAAAAGTCTAAAACATTTAAAGCTTTTTAGCTTCTCCATTTATTTTCGATTCGAAATAACAAACTTATCAATAAATAACAAGTGAAATAAGGCCAGTACCAACCCCCACAAGCTACCACGAAAAGAGATTTCTTGATGATTGAGAGGAAACAAATCGTGGTTACCTATATAGAGGCATGTCAAAATCACAAATAGTATCCAAAATAAATCAGTCCATTTATATTTTGAAAAATATTTTTTCCACATAAAAACACCTTCTTTCCTATAATTATATTATAACACTTTATGTAAGCGAATACAAGGGATATGAGGTAATCAACTACGAAGAAATATAAGGCTGAAGACAGTAAAAACCAGCTTTTTAAGCGCTGGTTTATTGTTTTAAACTAGGTTTCTTATAAAGATTACTAACACTAAGCTTTAAAAAAAGTTAGTTTTTGAAGCGCTTGGATAAATAGAATCTAGAAAACAGAAAAAACTAAAAAGAATGTAGGGAAATAAACCTTACATTCTTAAAATAACTTAGTACATAAATGACAATGCTGTCGCCGCCATCAATATTGCAAGAACTATTTTCCAAATTTTTTTATTTTTTCCAAAAATCTTATCAGGTAACAAGCTTATTACAAGAAAGGTAATAAACAACACCAATTTAAGTGTATATATCATAAAAACACCTTCTTCCTTATAATTATATTATAACACTTTATGTAAGCGAATACAATAAATATGAGGTGTTCAACTACGAAGAAAAATAAGGATGAAAGACAGTAAAAACCAGCATTTAAAGCCTTCACTGTATCTAGGATCTCCCTATTTTTAGACAAAATTGACTCAAATCCACAGCATTTAAAAAAGCGAATTTCAATCGAAACTCGCTTTTTTACAAAATGTATTAGTGTGAATTTGTATCTTATACTCAATGAAAATCAAAGAGCAAACTAGGAAGCTAGCCGCAGGCTGTACTTGAGTACGGCAAGGCAACGCTGACGTGGTTTGAATTTGATTTTCGAAGAGTATTAGTTCAAGTGCCAGATATCTTCGTTGTACTGAGCGATTGTACGGTCAGATGAGAAGAATCCTGCTTTAGAAATGTTAACGATGACTTTATCCAACCATGCGTCACGGTCTTCGTAGTCAGCCAACATCTGCTCTTTGACTTTGATATAGTCTTCCAAGTCAAGAAGAGTCATGAACCAGTCTTTGTTGATCAATTCATTGTAAAGACGTTCCAAGCGCTCTTTGTTTCCAGCTGCAAGAACTGCATCGCTAACGATGAAGTCAACCAATGGTTTGATAGCTTCACGAGCGTAGAATTCGCTTGATTTGTAAGCTGCTTTTGCATAAAGGTCGATAACAGTTTCTGAATCTTCACCGAAGATGTAGATGTTTTCGTCACCAACCAACTCAGCGATTTCCACGTTAGCACCGTCCATAGTACCAAGAGTCAAAGCTCCGTTCAACATGAATTTCATGTTACCAGTACCTGAAGCTTCTTTAGAAGCAAGTGAGATTTGTTCTGAGATATCACATGCTGGGATAAGGAAGCTTGCTGCAGTGACGTTGTAGTTTTCAACCATAACAACTTGCAAGTGTGGAGCTACTGCTGGATCGTTAGCAATAACTTCTGACATGCAAAGGATCAAGTGGATGATATCTTGAGCGATTGTGTAGGCTGGAGCTGCTTTACCACCAAAGAAGATTGTGATTGGACGAGCAGGGATGTTACCAGCTTTGATGTCAAGGTATTTGTGGATCACGTACAAAGCGTTCATTTGTTGGCGTTTGTACTCGTGAAGACGTTTGATTTGGATGTCAAAGATAGAGTTTGGATTGATTTCCACACCTTGGTGTTCTTTCAAGTGACGAGCCAATTTACGTTTGTTGTGAGCCTTGATGCTTTCCAATTTTTCTTTGACAGCTGCTTTGTCTTCGTATGACAAGAGTTTCTCAAGCTCATCAGCTTCATGGTGCCAACCTTCTCCAAGAATCTCATCCAAGTAGTGAGACAAGCTTGGGTTAGCATGCATGAGCCAACGACGGAAAGTGATACCGTTTGTTTTGTTGTTGAATTTTTCTGGGTAAAGGTCGTAGAAGGCTTTCAACTCAGAGTTTTTCAAGATTTCAGTGTGGAGTGCTGCTACCCCGTTAACGCTGTATCCGTAGTGGATATCCATGTGAGCCATGTGAACACGTCCGCTCTCATCGATAATTTGAACAGCTGGATCTTTCACTTCTGCTTTCACGCGACGGTCCAATTCTTCGATGATTGGTACCAAGTGAGGAACCACTTCTTGCAAGAATTCAAGAGGCCATTTTTCAAGGGCTTCAGCAAGGATCGTGTGGTTAGTGTAGGCAGTCATGCTACGAACGATTGAGATTGCTTCGTCAAGTTCGATACCACGTGCAGTCAAAAGACGAATCAATTCAGGGATAACCATTGATGGGTGAGTATCGTTGATTTGTACAACTGCGTAGTCAGCAAGGTCATGCAAGTTGCTTCCTTTTTCGATTGCTTCGTCGATGATTAATTGCGCACCGTTTGAAACCATGAAGTATTGTTGGAAGATACGGAGCAATTCACCTTGACGGTCACTATCATCTGGGTAAAGGAAAAGAGTCAAGTTGCGAGCGATATCTGTCTTGTCAAAGTTGATACCATCTTTAATGATTGAAGAATCAACTGAATCCAAATCAAACAAACGCAAGCGGTTCTTAGTTTCTGTCTTGTAACCAGGTACATCGATATCGTAAAGAGTTGATGTCAATGTGAAGTGAGCAAATGGTACTTGGTAGCTACGGCTTGAGCGAACCAACCAGTTTTGCTCTGTCAACCATGCATTTGGAATTGTTTCTTGTTGGTTATTTTTAAGAACTTGTTGGAATAGACCAAAGTGGTAGTTAAGACCAACACCGTCACCATTCAAACCAAGAGTAGCAATTGAGTCGATAAAGCAGGCAGCCAAACGTCCCAAACCACCATTACCAAGAGATGGCTCCAATTCAACTTCTTCAACTTCAATCAAGTCTTTACCTGCAGCTGCAAGTTCTTTTTTAACATCGTCGTAAAGACCAAGGTTGATCAAGTTGTTTGACAAAAGTTTACCAATCAAGAACTCAGCTGAGATGTAGTAAACTTTTTTCTTACCAGTGTTAACTGGTTTTTTGCTACTTGCAAGCTTGCTGTAGTTAAGAAGAGCAAGGTAAAGCTCTTCATTGCTACATTCTGCAATGGTTTTATTGTAACGATTTTGTACAAATTCTTGTAGTGATAACATGTTTAAGGTGTCTCCTGATATTGTATTATTTCTTTAATTCTACCAAATTCTCATTGATTCGGCGATAGATTGTTGTCAAGTCAAGCAAGCCTTCCTCGACAGCTGGTGTCAATTGATCTTCAGTCATACGCCAAGACCAGTTTCCACCAAGGGTAGATGGGAAGTTCATACGAGCTACCTCATCCAATTCTAGCAAATCTTGCATAGTTGCAATTGCCATGAAACTAACTGATGAAAAGACTGTACGAAGCATAGCATGTGGCACTGTTTCGTATTCTTTACGGTTAGTGTAGCGCGCCATGTATTCACGAGTTGCATCATCGATCTCGTTACGGTACCAACCAAGGACCGTATTGTTATCGTGTGTTCCTGTGTACATAACTGAGTTAGCAGGTGACAAGTGTGGGCTATCGATGCTTTCGTCTTCTGGGTTGAAAGCAAATTGAAGAATCTTCATTCCTGGGAAGCCAGTACGTTCACGCAATTCGATGACTTCGTCTGTCATGAAACCAAGATCTTCTGCGATGATGTTTAACTCACCAAGCTCTTCCTTAACGGCTGCAAAAAGCTTGTAGCCAGGACCTTTCACCCACTCACCAGGTGCTGCTGTATCAGAACCAGCAGGGATTTCCCAGTAAGATTCGAAGCCACGGAAGTGGTCAATACGAACGATGTCGTAGATTTTGAAGCTTTCACGCAAGCGTTCAATCCACCATTTGTAGCCGTCTTTGTCCATTGCTTCCCAGTCATAGATTGGGTTACCCCAAAGCTGACCAGTTGCAGAAAATTCATCTGGTGGGCATCCTGCGATGCAAGTAGCCTTACCGTTGACATCTGTCTTGAAGAGATGTGGATTTGCCCACATATCGCTTGAATCTTCCGCTACGTAGATTGGCATGTCCCCAACGATTTCGATGTGGTTGTCGTTAGCGTACGCTTTTAATTTCAACCATTGTTGGAAGAAGAAGTATTGAGTCACACGGTGGTAAACCAACTTGTCTGCCAATTGCTCACGGTAGCTTTCAAGTGCTGAAGCTTTACGAGCACGAGCATCTGCATCTGGCCATTCAGTCCAAGCAAGATTATCAAAATGCTCTTTGATAGCCATATACTCTGCAAAGAGTTCAAGCCATGATTGGTTGTCTTGAGCAAATTTCTCAAAATCTTTAACATCTCCTACTTCCAAGAAACGTTTTACCGCTTTTTCTAAAAGAGGACGACGTGCATAGTAGATTTTCGCATAGTCAACTTCAGATGCATCGCTACCAAAGTCAACTCCTTCAAGATCACTTGCTTGCAACAAGCCTTGTTCCACCAAGATATCTAAATCGATAAAATGAGTGTTCCCTGCGAAGGCAGAGAAAGATTGGTAAGGAGAGTCTCCGTAACTAGTTGTTCCTAGTGGGAGGATTTGCCAGTAACGTTGTTTTGTGCGAACCAAGAAATCAACGAAGTCGTAAGCACTTTTACCAAATGATCCGATTCCGTATGCTCCCGGAAGAGAAGAAATGTGCATCAACACACCACTTTGACGTTTTTTCATAATAAGCACCTCATGTGTTTATAGTTAGATATTACATTTTTATGAGCGCAAACGTTTGCGCTATTACTAGTATAGCTTATTTTCTTGATAAATGCAAGCGGTTTTAAATAACTTTTTTGATTATTTTTTTAAAATTTTTTCTTCTTACTCGTATATATATTCTTTTAGGAAACAAACAAAATAGGAATAAGTGTTTCACTTATCTCATTAAGCTAAAATAAAGCGAGAATCCTCTCTGGTTTCCATTTGTAAATCAGGCAATCGTTTTCTCAACTTTTTTTAAATTCAAAACAAAACCGATTTTTGGGATTTTCTACTATTATATGACGAGGAAGCGTTTACTTTTTTCACAATTTTTTTAAAAATTTTTACAAAAAACACTTGCAACCGCTTTCCGATTGTGCTATACTAGTCCCATAAAGGAAAACGTTTGCGTTTCCTCATTATAAAATCTGTTATTCTTTAGGAGGAATACACTATGTCATCTAAATTCATGAAGAGCGCTGCTGTGCTTGGAACTGCTACACTTGCTAGCTTGCTTTTGGTAGCTTGCGGAAGCAAACCTGCTGAAAAAGCTGCTGATGCTGGTTCATCTGAAGCGAAAGAAATCACTCTTTACGTTGAAGATCAATATAAAGCATTTGCTGAATCAGCTGCAAAAGCTTACGAAAAAGAAGCTGGCGTAAAAGTGACTATCAAAACCGGAGACCAAATGGGTGGTCTTGACAACCTTTCTCTAGATAACCAATCTGGTAAAGCTGCTGACGTTATGATGGCACCATACGACCGTGTAGGTAGCTTGGTACTGACGGCCAACTTTCAGAAGTGAAGTTGAGCGACGGCGCTAAAACAGATGATAAAACTAAATCTCTTGTAACAGCTGCTGACGGTAAAGTTTACGGTGCTCCTGCCGTTATCGAGTCACTTGTTATGTACTACAACAAAGACTTGGTAAAAGAAGCTCCAAAAACATTTGCTGACTTGGAAAACCTTGCTAAAGATAGCAAATATGCCTTCGCTGGAGAAGATGGAAAAACTTCTGCTTTCCTAGCTGACTGGACAAACTTCTACTTTGCATACGGACTTCTTGCTGGTAACGGCGGTTACGTATTCGGACAAAACGGTAAAGATGCTAAAGACATCGGTCTTGCAAACGACGGTTCTATCGCAGGTATCAACTATGCTAAATCTTGGTATGAAAAATGGCCTAAAGGTATGCAAGATACTGAAGGAGCTGGAAACCTAATCCAAACTCAATTCCAAGAAGGTAAAACAGCTGCTATCATTGACGGACCTTGGAAAGCTAAAGCCTTCAAAGACGCTAAAGTAAACTACGGTGTTGCAACTATCCCAACTCTTCCAAACGGAAAAGAATATGCTGCATTCGGTGGTGGTAAAGCTTGGATCATCCCATCAAGCACTAAGAACCTTGAAGCTGCTCAAAAATTTGTAGACTTCCTTGTTTCAACTGAAGAACAAAAAGCCTTCTACGATACAACTAACGAAATCCCAGCTAACACTGAAGCTCGTTCATACGCTGAAGGTAAAAACGATGAGTTGACAACAGCTGTTATCAAACAGTTCAAGAACGCTCAACCAATGCCAAATATCTCTCAAATGTCAGCTGTTTGGGACCCAGCTAAAACAATGTTGTTTGAAGCTGTAAGTGGTAAGAAAGATGCTAAAACAGCTGCAAACGATGCTGTAACATTGATCAAAGAAACAATCAAACAAAAATTTGGTGAATAAAAAATTTGTTCAAGGGGGGTGGAATTCAAATCCCCCTTTGAATTTATCAATAAAAAACATATATAGTTTAGGTTTTGATTAGAAACCAGTATCCTATGAAAGGAGTTATTATGGAAAAGCAACAACCTAGTAAAGCAGCCCTGCTGTCTATCATTCCTGGGTTAGGACAGATTTACAATAAACAAAAAGCCAAAGGTTTTATCTTCCTTGGTGTAACCATCGTATTTGTCCTTTATTTCCTAGCACTTGCAGCCCCTGAATTGAGCAACCTCATCACTCTTGGTGACAAGCCAGGTCGTGATAATTCCCTCTTCATGCTGATTCGTGGTGCCTTCCATTTAATCTTTGTAGTTGTTTATGTACTCTTTTATTTCGCAAATATCAAAGATGCACATACAACTGCTAAACACATTAACAATGGTATTCCAGTAGCACTTACCTTTAAAGAAATGGTCAAAGGAATCTATGAAAATGGTTTCCCTTACCTCTTGATCATTCCATCTTATATTGCAATGACTTTTGCGATTATCTTCCCAGTTATCGTAACCTTGATGATTGCCTTTACCAACTACGACTTCCAACACTTGCCACCAAACAAATTGTTGGACTGGGTTGGTTTGACAAACTTTACGAACATCTGGAGTTTGAGTACCTTCCGTTCTGCCTTTGGTTCTGTTCTTTCTTGGACTATCATTTGGGCTTTATCTGCCTCAACTTTACAGATCGTGATTGGTATCTTCACAGCTATCATTGCTAACCAACCATTTATCAAAGGAAAACGTATCTTCGGTGTTATTTTCCTTCTTCCTTGGGCTGTCCCAGCCTTCATCACTATCTTGACATTCTCAAATATGTTTAATGATAGTGTCGGTGCTATCAACACTCAAGTCTTGCCGATCTTTGCTAAATTCCTTCCTTTCCTTGATGGGGCTCTTATCCCTTGGAAAACAGACCCTACTTGGACTAAGGTTGCCTTGATTATGATGCAAGGTTGGCTTGGATTCCCATACATCTATGTTTTGACTTTAGGTATCTTACAATCTATTCCTAACGACCTTTATGAAGCAGCTTATATTGACGGTGCCAATGCTTGGCAAAAATTCCGCAACATCACTTTCCCAATGATCTTGGCTGTTGCGGCACCTACTTTGATTAGCCAATACACCTTCAACTTTAACAACTTCTCTATCATGTACCTCTTCAATGGTGGAGGTCCTGGTAGTGTCGGAGGTGGAGCTGGTTCAACCGATATCTTGATCTCATGGATCTACCGTTTGACAACAGGTACATCTCCTCAATACTCAATGGCGGCAGCTGTTACCTTGATTATCTCTATCATTGTCATCTCAATCTCTATGATCGCATTCAAGAAACTACACGCATTTGATATGGAGGATGTCTAAGATGAATAACTCAATTAAACTCAAACGTAGACTGACTCAAACCCTTACTTACCTATACTTAATTGGCCTATCAATCGTGATTATCTATCCACTTTTGATTACCATCATGTCAGCCTTTAAAGCAGGTCAGTCTCAGCCTTTAAACTAGATACTAATATCGATCTCAATTTTGATAACTTTAAAGGCCTCTTCACTGAAACCTTGTACGGTACTTGGTACCTCAACACTTTGATTATCGCCTTAATTACTATGGCTGTTCAAACAAGTATTATCGTACTTGCTGGTTATGCTTATAGCCGTTACAATTTCTTGGCTCGTAAACAAAGTTTGGTTTTCTTCTTGATTATCCAAATGGTGCCAACCATGGCCGCTTTGACAGCCTTCTTCGTTATGGCACTTATGTTGAACGCCCTTAACCACAGCTGGTTCCTCATCTTCCTCTACGTTGGTGGTGGTATCCCAATGAATGCTTGGCTCATGAAGGGCTACTTCGATACAGTGCCAATGTCTCTAGACGAATCTGCAAAACTAGACGGTGCAGGACACTTCCGCCGCTTCTGGCAAATTGTTCTTCCACTTGTTCGCCCAATGGTTGCCGTACAAGCTCTCTGGGCCTTCATGGGACCTTTTGGAGACTATATCCTCTCTAGTTTCTTGCTTCGTGAGAAAGAATACTTTACTGTTGCCGTAGGTCTCCAAACCTTCGTTAGCAATGTGAAAAACATGAAGATTGCCTACTTCTCAGCAGGTGCTATCCTCATCGCCCTTCCAATCTGTATTCTCTTCTTCTTCCTACAAAAGAACTTTGTTTCAGGACTTACAAGTGGTGGCGACAAGGGATAATATATCCCCGCCACCCTTTTTCATTTTATACTCTTCGAAAATCTCTTCAAACCACGTCAGCTTCACCTTGCCGTAGTACGGTTACTGACTTCGTCAGTTCTAACCACAACCTCAAAACAGTGTTTTGAGCAACCTGCGGCTAGATTCCTAGTTTGCTCTTTGATTTTCATTGAGTATTAGCGATTGTTACTGTAAGTAATACCCTTACAACAAGCAATTTTTCTCCTAGACTTGAAATAAAGCACATTTCTCTATATAATAATACTCATATAGAAAACACCTTTTAGAAAGATACCTATGCTTCCATATCCATTTTCCTATTTTTCAAGTATTTGGGGATTTCATAAGCCCCTGTCCAAACGTTTCGGACTCAACTGGTTCCAACTTCTCTTTACCAGTATCTTCCTTATCAGCTTATCTATGGTACCCATTGCCATCCAAAATAGCTCCCAGGAGACTTATCCACTAGAAACCTTTATCGATAATGTCTATGAACCATTGACAGATAAGGTTGTACAGGATCTCTCTGAACACGCTACAATTGTTGATGGCAAATTAACTTATACTGGAACAGCTAGTCAAGCGCCTTCTATTGTGATCGGTCCAAGTCAAAGCAAGGAATTACCTAAGGACTTGCAACTGCATTTCGATACGAATGAGCTCGTCATCAGCAAGGAAAGTAAAGAACTGACCCGCGTCTCTTACAGAGCGATTGAGACTGAGAGTTTCAAAAGCAAGGACAGCTTGACCCAAGCTATTTCTAAAGACTGGTACCAGCAGAATCGTGTCTATATCAGTCTCTTTCTGGTTCTCGGTGCGAGCTTCCTCTTTGGTTTGAATTTCTTCATTGTCTCTCTAGGAGCTAGTCTTCTCCTTTATATCACTAAGAAATCACGCCTCTTTTCATTTAGGACCTTTAAAGAGTGCTACCATTTTATCTTGAACTGTTTAGGATTACCTACTCTAATTACGCTTATTTTGGGACTCTTTGGCCAAAATATGACAACTCTCATTACTGTACAAAACATTCTTTTTGTTCTGTATCTGGTCACTATCTTTTATAAAACGCATTTCCGTGATCCAGATTACCATAAATAGGAGATTTTTATGCCCGTTACGATTAAAGACGTGGCCAAGGCTGCTGGTGTTTCGCCTTCAACCGTAACCCGTGTTATTCAAAACAAATCAACCATTAGCGACGAAACAAAAAAACGCGTTCGTAAGGCTATGAAGGAGCTCAATTACCACCCCAACCTCAACGCTCGTAGTTTGGTAAGCAGTTATACCCAAGTTATCGGCTTGGTTCTTCCTGACGACTCAGACGCCTTCTATCAAAATCCTTTCTTCCCATCTGTCCTCCGTGGTATCGCCCAAGTCGCATCTGAAAACCACTATGCAATTCAGATTGCAACAGGTAAAGATGAAAAAGAGCGCCTTAAAGCGATCTCACAGATGGTTTACGGCAAACGTGTGGATGGTTTAATCTTCCTTTATGCCGAAGAGGAAGATCCCTTAGTCAAGCTGGTCGCTGATGAGCAGTTTCCCTTCCTCATCCTAGGAAAATCCATTTCACCTTTCATCCCCCTTGTCGACAACGACAATGTCCAAGCTGGTTTTGATGCAACCGAATATTTTATCAAAAAAGGCTGCAAACGAATTGCCTTCATTGGAGGAACTAAGCGACTCTTCGTAACGCAAGACCGCTTAACAGGCTATGAGTCAGCACTCAAACAATACCAACTCCCTATTGATGGAAATTTAACCTATTTTGCAACGGAGTTCTTAGAAGAAAAAGGGTATCAATTTAGTAAGCTCCTCTTTCAGCATGATCCTCAGATTGATGCTATCATTACAACCGATAGTCTCCTAGCCGAAGGGGTCTGTGACTATATCGCTAAGCACCAACTGGATGTCCCTGTTCTCAGTTTCGACTCAGTCAATCCCAAGCTCAACTTGGCGGCCTATGTTGATATCAATAGCCTAGAACTTGGTCGTGTTTCTCTTGAAACTATCCTCCAGATTATCAGCGATGCTAAAAGCAATAAACAAATTTGTTACCGTCAGTTAATCGCCCACAAAATTATTGAAAAATAAAAACCAGCTCGCGCTGGTTTTTTAGTTACTAATTTTCTGTTTCAACGAATCGTCCCAAAATATGAACATTCTCAGATACAGAGACAAAGGCACCTGGATCCACCTGTTTCATAATCTGTTTAAATTCATTAAACTCTGCACGTGTAATGACAGTGATTAAAACTGCCTTTCTTTCGTGATTATAGGTTCCTTCTGCATCGTGGATCATGGTTGCTCCGCGGTGCAATTTTTTATGGATTTTTTCAATTACCTTGTCTGGATGATTGGTCACAATCATAGCCTGCATGCGTTTTTGCTTGGTAAAGACAGCATCCGTCACACGGCTAGAGACAAAGATAGTAATCATAGAGTAGAGAGCGTATTTCCAACCAAAGGTCAAACCTGCTATCAGCATGATAGTCCCATTTACCAAGAAAGAAATACTACCAACATTCTTACCCGTTTTCTTGCGAATGGTCAAACTGACGATATCCGTCCCACCACTGGAGATATTGTTGCGAAGAGCAAAACCAATCCCCAAGCCCATGACAACACCCCCAAAAAGGGCATTGATAATGGGATCCTCCGTCAAGGTCGCCACAGGGACAAACTGGATAAAGAAGGAACTCATGGATACCGTTATAAAGGTAAAGACAGTAAACTTATGACCAATCTGATACCAAGCCAAGACCATCAAAGGAAAATTAATGGCGTAGAAAGTTAGCGAAATTGGAATATGAAAACCAAACCAGTGATTACTCAAGGCAGAGATAATCTGTGCCAGACCTGTCGCACCACTCGAATATACATGACCTGGTTGGAAAAAGAAATTGACCGCCACTGCTGATAAAAATCCATAGACCAGAGAAGCCGAAATCTTCTCATCATATTTTTCCCGAGAGATGCTTTGTAAGACACGTAAAATTTTTATCTGATAAGCAAAGCGGCGCAGATAATAGCGCCACCGCTTAATTCGTTTTGCTTGTTTCATCTTCTTCTACTTGTAAGCTGAGTTCCTCTAGTTGTTTGAGAGCTACTGTTGAAGGAGCTTGTGTCATTGGGTCAGTTGCCTTGTTGTTCTTAGGAAAGGCGATGACTTCACGGATATTTTCTTCTCCTGCAAGCAACATAACAAATCGGTCAAGCCCGATAGCCAAGCCACCGTGTGGTGGGAAACCATAGTCCATGGCTTCAAGAAGGAAGCCAAACTGGTCATTTGCTTCTTCAGCTGAGAAACCAAGAGCCTTGAACATACGTTCTTGAAGGTCTTTTTGATTGATACGAAGGCTACCACCACCAAGCTCATAACCGTTCAAGACAATATCGTAAGCAATGGCACGAACCTTCGCCAAATCACCTTCTAATTCGTGAGCAGTCTCTTCCTGTGGTAGAGTAAATGGATGGTGGGCGCTCATGTAACGGCCTTCTTCTTCAGACCATTCAAACATTGGCCAGTCAACTACCCAAAGGAAGTTGAATTTATCGTTATCAATCAAGCCAAGCTCTTTGGCAATACGTCCACGAAGGGCACCAAGAGTTGCATTGGCCACTTCAAGCGTATCTGCCACAAAGAGAACGAGGTCCTTATCTTCAAGTGCAAGCGCTACAGTCAAGTCTGCCTGAATCCCCGTCAAGAACTTAGCAACTGGTCCGTTTAATTCTCCATCAACTACCTTGACCCAAGCAAGACCTTTGGCACCATACTGCTTGGCTACTTCTGTCATCTTGTCGATGTCTTTACGTGAATAATTGTCCGCAGCGCCTTTGACCACAATGGCTTTTACAGCAGGTGCTTCTGAAAAGACTTTAAAGTCTACACCTTTGACCACTTCTGTTAAGTCCTGAAGCAACATGTCAAAACGCGTATCTGGCTTGTCAGAACCATAAAGAGCCATCGCATCATCGTATTTCATACGAGGGAATGGAAGCGTTACTTCGATGCCTTTAGTTTCCTTCATCACGCGCGCAATCAAGCCTTCTGTGATATCTTGGATTTCTTGCTCAGTAAGGAAAGATGTTTCCAAGTCGACCTGGGTAAACTCAGGCTGACGGTCTCCACGCAAGTCCTCGTCACGGAAACATTTAACGATTTGGTAGTAACGGTCAAAACCAGCATTCATCAACAATTGCTTAGTGATTTGTGGACTTTGAGGAAGAGCGTAAAAATGCCCTTTATTAACACGAGATGGCACCAAATAGTCACGCGCCCCTTCAGGCGTTGACTTAGAAAGGAATGGTGTCTCCACGTCGATAAACTCCAACTCATCCAAGTAGTTGCGGATAGAGTGGGTCACCTTGGCACGAAGTTTAAGATTTTCCAACATTTCTGGACGACGAAGGTCAAGATAACGGTAACGCAAACGTGTATCGTCATTGGCCTCAATGCCATCCTTAATCTCAAATGGGGTTGTCTTAGCTGTATTAAGCACTGTCAGAGCTGTTACATTCAACTCAACTGCACCAGTTGGCAACTTATCATTGGCTTGCTCACGCGCAGCAACCTGACCAGTCACCTCGATAACAAATTCGCTACGAAGGCTTTCAGCTGTTGCCATGACCTCTGCAGATACTTTTTCAGGGTTGATGACCAACTGCATGATCCCTTCACGGTCACGAAGATCGATAAAGATCAAACCACCAAGGTCACGACGACGGCCAACCCATCCTTTCAAGGTTATTTCTTGTCCGATGTGTTCCTCACGAACACGACCAGCATACATACTACGTTTCATGTTTTCTCTCCTCTTTTATTCTGTTACTATTTTACCATAAAAGCGCAGGCTCTTCATGAAAATCATCAGAAAAGTTTGCCAGTCTTTAAAAATCAAGTGAAGACTCTAAAAATTGACGCCCATACAAAAATCCGATGAAAATATCACCGGACTCTCTTATTTTGAATTTTTGCCTGCTTTACGCTTTTCAGCAATTTCGGCTGCCTTTCGAGGCAAGACAATTTCTGTTGTATAAGCTGTCCCAAAGCGCAAGACACCTGCAATAGGGGCAAAGACGACTGCTAGATAGTTATAGAAGAAATCTCCCTTGAAAGCATAAGCTAGCGCTCCAATGATGAAAAATAGAACAACTGCTTGAATCACTGCTAATAAAATTACTCGTTTCATGTGACCTCCTGACTCTATTATAGCATGAGAATCATCAAAAAGCTGACTAAATTATTCAAAGCGTGGAGAGAAATACTGTAGATTAGACCTTTTCGGCTAATATAAGCCAAGCCCAAGCTAAAACCAAGACTAGCATAAACTAAAAATTGTTGCACATCACCTGGGAAATGAATCAAGGCAAACAGAACACTAGATACCAGAAGAAACAGAACCTGTTTGCTCTTGTCCTGCTTAGGAAAGAGGTAGCGTGCTAACATCCCTCTAAAGATAAGTTCTTCCGTCAAAGGAGCAAAGACCACCACCATAAAGAAACCAAATGCAGGCTGTTCCACTGTCAATTGAGATACGATTTGTTGACTGACCGACGGATCTTCTGGTAAAAAGAACTGGGCTGTAATCGCCACTAGCAAAACCAGAGTAGGCAACCAGATATGACGATTAAAAGCAGTCGTCTGGATGCTAACCTTTTCTGTCTGATACCATCTGTAAACTCCATAAACATAGGCCCCTGACAGGACGACATAAAGTGGTAAGACTCCAAAGATTGAAGCCCCTAGTCCAAGAGCTGACAGCGCCATGCTCTGAACCAGACCATAGATAAAGTAAAAGGATAGAATGGCTAGAAGAAACCAGCCAAGGTTTTTAAGTAGTTTCATATAAATCTCCTATCTTGCTTTATAGCTATTTTTCAATACAAAGAGGTTCGCTATTCCTAACACAAGTACCCAGCAAGTAACATGCCGATATTAGAAAAGGATATTTCTCCACCCTTTTGATTTAAAAGATTTACAATAGGACCGACGAACGAGTAATCTAACACTTTCTGAGCCGTATCATTTTGAAGAGCAATTATAGGTAAAAAAGAGACAATTAACATAGGGAAGATACTATAAACTTGCGCTTTAGATTGAGTATCTGACACCGCACCGATTAGAAGGTTGAGAAAAATAATACTAATAGTTGCTAGGAGCAAATAGATAACGTAAGCAAATAAATAACCAGATACATCTACTCTAAGATAGATGGGAAGTACAATCATAGCAAGTAACATTATCAGAATAGGGAGAACAAGCATACTGAAAGTATATTCTGTTGCTGTCACACCACTTAGGATGAGTGATTTAAGATTTCGTTTTTCCTTATCTTCTGCCATCATAATCGATACCATATAACCACTTCCCATGCTCAAGACCATCGTCAAGCTAGAAGATAGTAAAAATAGGCTCAATTGTCCATTCTTATTTAAAAATTCATTATATAAAACAGCAATACCAAAAGGCATCAATAAAGTCACTAACAAAGTTGAATTGCTAATAAGAACTTGCACTCTTAACCATAGTAGGGCATTTAATTTTCTAAACATCTAACTTTTCTCCTGTCAATCTGATAAAGATTTCTTCTAGTGTCGGCTCACAAGAGTGAACCACCATCAAATCTGTCGTGTCTAATTGTGGTAATTCTTCAAATGGAACGATCTGTTCTCGTCCATCATTATAAACCACACGTACTTTCTTATCCACATGGTACTTCTGGATGATATCTTGCGGACTTCCATACTCTATTAGGTTACCCTTATTCAAAAGAGATAAGCGATCACAAAGCAGAGTTGCTTCATTCATATCATGCGTGGTCAGAAAGATAGTTGTCCCCGCCTGCTTTAATTCTTGAAGTAGGGTATGAATCATCTTAGATGTTGTAGGGTCTAAGCCACTGGTTGGCTCATCTAGAAAGAGAATCTTAGGAGCATTCAGAAGGGCACGAGCCAAGAACATTCGTTGTTTCATTCCAGTAGATAACTTTTCTGCAATAATATCTTTAGCATCTGCCAATCCAACCTGTTGAAGCACCTGAACTACTCTATCTGCCTTGAGGCCATATAACTTAGCATAGATGAGAAGATTTTTATAAAGACTCATCTTTTCATAAAAACCACTGCCATCACTAACAATACCAATTTGTTCCAAATCATTTGAGGTTAAATCTTGAGAATTCTTGCCTAACAAAACTGTTTTACCTTGATCTGCAGCCAACTGTCCTGTTAAGACATTGATCATGGTTGTTTTACCTGAGCCAGAAGGGCCAAGAAAACCAAAGATTTCACCCTCCTTAATCTCAAAAGAAATCTGATGAAGAGCTTTTTTGCTCCCAAAACTTTTGCTTACATTTTCAACACGAATCATAGAAACTCCTTTATTTGAAATAGCGTTTTACCATAGGTAACTGCATCACATTGATATAAACATGGATCGCTCCGACAAGTACGAAAGCTAGTAGCTGAATCTCTCCTGTCAGTAAGGAAAAGAGAGCAATCAGAAAGTACAAGGTTGGCAAGACATACTGATGTAATTGGAATAAAATCCGAAAACTCTGTTCCAAATTAGCCTGGCGCTCCCCTTCATCGTAAGAATTGACATAGCCTAAGATATCCTTTGGCATAGAGAAAAATACCAAATCAAACTGGCGAACAATCGCAATGGTTTTATAAAAATATTTTTGAACATTAAAAATCAATACTAATCCCAAAAAAGAAAGAGATAAGGTTAGATGGCTTCCATTTAGTACAACCATTTCACTTGCTGAAATGAAGAGAGCCAATAAAATCGCTACGTTTGTAATATTAAAAGCAATGCTTCCAAACTCAAGATTCCGATACATTTGCACATAATAGCTTTCATTCAGATCATCATCCATTTCCTCTTGATACAAGGAGTGAAATGTTCTGCTTTTCTTTAAGAAATTGAACGTCAAAAGAATGCTAATGAAACCTATCAGTAAACAAATAGTTGATATCCAGGGTATTAAGATTTTTACATCTAAAATGATTGCGTGGGATTCGGCAGCATCCTTAAACATCCCTACAAAACCTCCCAAGAAACCTCCAAAGACAACAGACATTAAAAATAACAATCCACCTTTCTTATTCTTTTTCATATTCATTCTCCTTTCTCACTTGCTAGATTTTTTGATTTCTTTTCAATCCAGTCAACGACTGGGATAAGAGCAAAGTAGGCCCAAACAAACTGGTTACTTTGATATGGATTAAACCAGCCTAAGTCTATCCCAATCAATAGAAACACGCTAACTAATAGAACTGTGACCACTACATAATAAATCACTTTGTACTTGTTCATCACTCGTCCTCCTCCAAGCGAAATACCGATTCGACTGTTTCGTTGAAAATTTGAGATATTTTCAGGGCAATGATAATGGACGGGGTGTACTCGTCCCGCTCTAGTAGGCTAATGGTCTGCCTGGAAACACCTGCTAGCTTGGCTAGTTCGGTTTGATTGAGACCATCGCGAGCCCGAAGCTCTTTTAGACGATTTTTAAGCATTCCTTTCTCCTTTTCTCTTAACTTGCTTACATTGTAACACATCTTTTTCTTTTTGACAAGCATATTTGTCAAAAAGTTTATGATTTTTGTCATTTTGCAAAAGAAAAAGGTCAGGAGTAGGTTCCTGACCGGTTTATCTATCATTAAAATCCTAGTTTTTCAAAGATTTCTGAGAAGTTTTGGCTGATTGTCTCAAGTGACACTTGCACTTCTTCTCGGGTTTGGTTGTTCTTGACCGTCACTTGTCCACTTTCGACTTCACTCTCTCCTAAGGTGATGAGGGTCTTAGCCGCAAAGACATCGGCTGATTTGAACTGAGCTTTGAGTTTACGGTTGAGGTAATCACGCTCTGCTTTGAAACCTTGTTGGCGAAGAGCTTGGACTAGTTCTAGGGCCTTGACATTTGCTCCTTGACCCAAGACTGCGATATAGACATCTAGGGCGTTTTCGATAGGGAGGGCCACACCTTGCTTTTCAAGAATGAGAAGCAGGCGCTCTACACCAAGTCCAAAACCAAAGCCAGCAGTCTCAGGGCCTCCAAAGTAAGAAACCAAACCATCGTAGCGACCACCCGCACAAACTGTCAAGTCATTGCCCTCAATCTCAGTAATGAACTCGAAAATGGTGTGGTTGTAGTAGTCCAAACCACGCACCATATTGGTATCGATGATATAGTCTACTCCAAGATTTTCCAACATCTGACGCACAGCATCAAAATGAGCTTGGCTTTCTTCATCAAGGAAGTCCAAGATAGAAGGCGCATTCTCTACTGCTACCTTGTCTTCTTTTTCCTTAGAGTCCAAGACACGGAGAGGATTTTCCTCCAAACGACGTTGGCTATCCTTAGACAAGGTCTCCTTGAGCGGTGTCAAATAGTCAATCAAGGCTTGACGGTAGGCCGCACGGCTCTCAGGATTTCCAAGAGTGTTGAGGTGCAATTTGACACCTTGGATACCGATTTCTTTCAAGAAATGGGCTGCCATAGCGATGGTTTCCACATCGGTCGCTGGATTACTAGAGCCAAAACACTCAACACCAATCTGATGGAATTGGCGCAAACGTCCTGCCTGTGGACGCTCATAACGGAACATAGGGCCCATGTAGTAGAACTTACTTGGCTTTTGCACTTCTGGGGCAAAGAGTTTATTTTCCACATAGGAACGGACAACTGGCGCTGTTCCTTCTGGACGGAGGGTAATATGACGGTCACCCTTGTCATAGAAATCGTACATTTCCTTGGTTACGATATCCGTTGTATCTCCGACAGAGCGACTAATGACCTCGTAATGCTCAAAAATAGGCGTGCGCACTTCTGCATAGTTGTAGCGCTTGAAAATCTCACGGGCAAAGCCCTCAACGTACTGCCATTTGGCAGTCTCAGCAGGCAAGATATCCTGCGTTCCTTTTGGTTTTTGTAATTTCATAGGGAATCCTCTTTAAACTTAATAGTCTTATTTTACCATAAATAGAGGGATTAAAACAGTGAGAGAAGAAAATCTCAAGAGAGTCTTTTCAGAAAATTCATCAAAAACTTGCCAAATTGTCAGAATTATGAGAAAATAGAGGATATTTATCACGTGGAGGGACTGTTATGAGAGAGGATATCAAAATCAATGACCGTGCTTTGGCCTTGCAAGACCAAATTATCGAAAAACTAGAGAAGGTTTTTGATACAGATGTGGAATTGGATGTTTACAATCTAGGGTTGATTTATGAAATCAATCTAGACGAAACAGGCCTCTGTAAGATTGTCATGACCTTCACCGATACTGCCTGCGATTGTGCCGAAAGTCTGCCTATCGAAATCGTTGCAGGTCTGAAACAAATCGAGGGGATCGAAGATGTCAAGGTTGAAGTCACCTGGTCACCTGCTTGGAAAATCACACGAATCAGTCGCTACGGTCGTATTGCCCTTGGACTGCCACCTCGTTAAGCAGGAAAATTACTTTTGAAGATGAAAAGAAGCAAGCCGAGATTGGCTTGCTTTTTAAGTTTATTTTTTACCTGACTTGTCCATATTCCAGAAGTCTGTCACGGCTCCGCGTGAAGCAGATGATACGATGTGGGCGTATTTACCGAGGACACCACGGCTGTATAGTGGTGGCAAGGTTGTTTCTGCCTTGCGTTTTTCAAGTTCTTCTTCGGATACGGCCATAGAAATTTCTTTGGTATCTTGGTCAACCGTAACGATATCGCCTGTACGAAGGTAGGCAATTGGTCCACCATCCTGAGCTTCAGGAGCGATATGTCCAACAACCAGACCATAAGTACCACCAGAGAAGCGTCCGTCTGTCAAGAGGGCAACCTTGTCTCCTTGACCTTTACCAACGATCATGGATGAAAGTGACAGCATCTCAGGCATACCAGGACCACCCTTAGGTCCAACGAAACGAACAACGACAACATCGCCATCAACGATTTCATCTGTCAGAACAGCCTGGATAGCATCTTCTTCTGAGTCAAAGACCTTAGCTGGTCCAACGTGACGACGCACTTTAACACCTGATACTTTAGCAACCGCGCCATCAGGGGCAAGGTTCCCGTTCAAGATGATAAGCGGACCATCTGCACGTTTTGGATTTTCAAGTGGCATGATAACTTTTTGACCTGGTGTAAGGTCTGCAAAGTCAGCCAAGTTTTCAGCGACAGTCTTACCAGTACATGTGATGCGATCTCCATGAAGGAAACCATTTGCCAAGAGATATTTCATAACCGCAGGCACACCACCGACTTCGTAGAGGTCTTGGAAGACATACTGACCAGAAGGTTTCAAGTCAGCCAAGTGTGGCACACGTTCTTGAATCGTATTGAAGTCCTCAAGTGACAAGTCAACATTGGCAGCATGGGCAATGGCAAGCAAATGAAGAGTGGCATTTGTAGAACCACCGAGAGCCATAGTTACAGTGATAGCATCTTCAAAGGCTTCACGAGTCAAGATATCTGATGGCTTGAGACCGAGCTCCAACATCTTAACAACAGCACGTCCTGCTGCTTCGATATCTTCTTTCTTATCAGCTGATTCAGCTGGGTGAGATGAAGAGCCTGGCAAACTCATACCAAGAACTTCGATAGCGGTCGCCATGGTATTAGCAGTGTACATACCACCACAGCCACCAGGTCCAGGGCAGGCATTACATTCGAGACGCTTCACGTCCTCAGCTGTCATATCACCGTGGTTCCATTTTCCGATACCCTCAAAAACAGAAACCAAGTCGATGTCTTTGCCATCAAGATTTCCCGGTGCAATGGTTCCACCATAGGCAAAAATAGCTGGAATATCCATATTAGCAATGGCAATCATAGATCCAGGCATGTTCTTGTCACAGCCACCGATAGCGACGAAGGCATCCACGTTATGACCACCCATAGCTGCCTCGATTGAGTCCGCAATGATGTCACGAGATGTCAAAGAGAAGCGCATACCAGGCGTTCCCATGGCAATCCCGTCTGCTACGGTAATAGTCCCAAACTGCACAGGCCAAGCACCTGCCGATTTGACACCTTCTTTAGCTAATTTCCCAAAATCATGCAAGTGGATGTTACATGGTGTATTTTCCGCCCAAGTCGAAATTACCCCAACAATCGGTGTTTCAAAGTCCTTATCTGTCATACCAGTCGCACGAAGCATGGCACGGTTTGGTGATTTTACCATGCTGTCATAAATGCTACTGCGGTGACGTTTATCTAATTCAGTCATTTGTTCCCTCCCATTTCAGTTTTTACTATTATAGCACATTTTAAAAGCAATGAACAGAAGAAAATTCTTGAATTTTCAGAAAATTCTATACAGAAATATTTTCTTTAAAAATGTTACATTTATTTCTTGACTTTATAAATTAAAGTGATATCATTTAGATATCAAATAATAGGAGGCCATTCTTATGACTGAAAAACTAATCAATTCAAAACCAAATGGTGTATTCGCATTGATTCTCATTGAATTGGCGCTCGTACTCGGTATCTTTATATTTATAATGGGTGTTGGTTCGGAAAACATTTTTGGAATTATTATCGGACTTTTATTAAGCTTAATTGCAGGCCTAGCTCATGCTGGTTTAAAAGTTGTCAAACCTCAGGAAGCTCTGGTTTTGACCCTTTTTGGTAACTATACAGGTACCATCAAAGAACCTGGTTTTTACTTTGTTAATCCCTTCAGCGTAGCAGTCAACCCTGCAAATCACACTAGACTGGGACAAAGTGGTGATGTTAGCACAAAATCTCCTTTGTCAGGAATGAAATCATCAAATGGCAATGATGTAAACATTGAAATTGGCAAAAAACAGATTTCCCTCAAGGTTATGACCTTGAGCAATTCTCGCCAAAAAATCAATGATTGTCTAGGAAATCCCGTAGAAATCGGGATCGCGGTAACTTGGAGAGTTGTTGATACAGCCAAAGCAGTCTTCAATGTGGACAACTACAAAGAATATCTTTCATTGCAATGTGATAGCGCCCTCCGAAATATTGTCCGCATCTATCCTTACGATGTCTCTCCTAATGTGGATACTACAGGTGACGGGCAAGCAGATGAAGGTAGTCTCCGTGGTTCTAGTGAGATTGTAGCTAACCGTATTCGTGAGGAAATCCAAAGTCGTGTTGAGGATGCTGGCTTGGAAATCCTTGAAGCACGTATTACTTACCTAGCTTACGCTCCAGAAATTGCTGCTGTCATGCTTCAACGCCAACAAGCATCTGCCATTATTGATGCCCGTAAGATGATTGTGGATGGTGCTGTAGGAATGGTTGAAATGGCACTAGAACGACTCAATGAAGGGGAATTGGTCGAGCTTGACGAAGAACGAAAAGCTGCCATGGTTTCAAATCTCCTAGTCGTTCTCTGTGGCAATCATGATGCACAACCAATTGTCAACACAGGAAGTCTTTACTAAAGATGGCTGAAGCTAAAAAAAAGCAGATCCCCCTTAGACTCTCAACAAAGTTATACGCTGCACTCGCATCATGGGCAGAAGACGACTTTCGTTCAGTCAATGGGCAAATCGAGTATCTCCTCACAGAATGTGTCAAGCAACGGAAAAAAGACGGAAAATACGTATCAGAAACCATTGACGAACCATTTGAGATTGATATTTAACACTTTCTCCTGTCTTCTAGGTCTGACAGGAGAATTTTTTCATCTTTTTTTGTCAAGTAACTTTACTTTACAAAAAAATGTGTTATCCTAGTATGGTTGATGAAAATCAGTAGATTGAATCGAATATAAATACCTAAAGGAGAAATCAAAATGGCAGTACCTGCACGTCGCACTTCAAAAGCGAAGAAAAACAAACGTCGTACACACTACAAAGTAACAGCTCCATCTGTAAACTTTGACGAAACTACTGGAGATTACTCACGTTCTCACCGTGTATCACTTAAAGGATACTACAAAGGACGTAAAATCGCTAAAGCTGCATCAGCTGAATAATAGAAGGGAGATACCATGCGCGTAAATATTACACTTGAACACAAAGAATCTGGTGAACGCTTGTACCTTACTTCTAAAAACAAACGTAACACTCCAGACCGTCTTCAATTGAAGAAATACTCACCAAAACTTCGCAAGCACGTTGTGTTTACAGAGGTGAAATAGGGATTCACTACACGTCACTAGACGGTAGAGGCCTTGATTTTAAGCGATTCTTGAAATTCTAAGTTTCAATACATTGCAATAAAAATCAACCGAATCACTACCTTTTTCACTACCTTTTTTTGAAATAAGAATAATGATTCGGACAATTAAAAGTAAAAGGAACTCCATTATGAGATGGGTTCCTTTTCTGTATGTATTTCACATACCTCCTCTACGCTATTTGTATCAGATTCACCAACTACCGTTTTATCCTAGTTAGAATAGGTTAGAATATGTGATTGAGTGTTAGATATACCCAGACATCGACACAATCTCAGATATATTCATTCTCAAAAATGGTTTAAATAGCGGAGTCTTTTAAACTAATTTTGTGAATCCAAAAAATCTTCCTATATAAATAAGAAGATTTTTTATTATTCTAATTTTTTCTACGTACTGTTACAAGTCCAAATGTGCCAAGAATTGCACCAAGTACCAACATCGCAACACTTGAGTTTTCGCCAGTATTTGGTAAAGTTTTTGATTTTTCTACTCGTGAGTAACTCATTTTTTCGTTTTCTACTACCTTAACAGCAGGCGCTGAATATGTTTCACGTTTTTCTTTCACAACAACTTTTCCTTGAGCGTCAAGAGTAACTTCTTTACCAGTCGCAAGAGCTTTTTGAAGTTCTTCAATATTTACTTCTGGAAGTGCGTCAGCAGTTGGAGCTACTTTAGGGACAGCAACTACTGTTCCGTCAGGCAATTTGGCAACAACGTTTTCTTGAGCTTTTTCTGCAAGGTCAACGAGTGTTTCATATTCTGTTTGCAAGTCAACTAACTTAGCGTTTTCTGTACGGTATGCAGACAGCAATGTTTCAAGAGTAGACTGTGCAGTCTTGAGTTCAGCTTTTGTTGTTTCAAGTTTAGCTTCAGCTTTTGCTTTCATATCTTGAGCAGTTGCTAGTTTAGCAGGTGCGTCCAAATATGCTTGCAATTGTTCAGCCAATTTCTTAGCTTCTTTAACAAGAGCATCTTTTTCTTCAAGAAGTTTAGCACTTTGTTTGTTCAAAGCGTTTACTTTATCTTCTTGAGCTTTTAGTTTAGCTGAAGCATCTTCAAGAGCTTGTGATGCATTTGTTTGAACAACTTGAGCTTCTTTAAGAGCGTCTTGAGCTTTTTCAAGAGCAGATTTCTTGTCAGCTAGACTTGCTGAGAAGTTAGCAACAGCGTCATGTGCTTTAGCTTCACGAGTTTTAGCATTTTCAAGAGCAATTTCTGCCAAACGTAGGTTGTTTTCAGCAACTTGAGCTTGAAGTGGTGTAGCCATTGCGCTTGCCAAGACTTTTTCAGCTTCAGTTTTCAAGCTGAGTGCGCTTGCGTAATCAGTTGAAGCTGTTGTTAAAGCTTGTTTAGCATTTTCTGATGCAGTTTCAGCTTGAGCAAGGTTTGATTTTGCTGTTTCAACAGCTTTTTCAAGAGATGTTGTGTCGGTATCGTCTTTGATGACGTTTCCGCCAACTAAGTCAAGAGTTGAAACGATGTGTAAACGTCCGTCTACGTTAGCTGTTGCGATGCCGACAGTGTTATTAACAAAGTTGTTACGTGAGTGTCCCCATTTAGATGGTGCATCAGCAAATGTCTGTCCCATGATTGCGTCATATACTCTTTGTTTGAGTTCGTACATGGTCATAGATTTTGTTTCATTACTAAGTGAAATGTTTTCACCATGGTAAGCACCATTGATATGACCAGCTTTGTCTGCTGAGATTCCACGAGCTACATATTTCTTAGCTTGTTCACGAGCAATACGAAGGTCAGAGTCTGTTACAGTGACTTCATTCAATCCAAATTGTTTATGGATTGCAGTCAACACTTTTGAAGCGTATAGGCTGATTTCTTTTTGTTGTTCATCAGTCAATTTATCCAATTCAACAATTTTGTTTTTATTAGCTTCACTGATTTTTGTTGAAGATTGTTCTTGGACTTTAGCTCCCATTCCGACTAGAACACGTTCTGTATCAGAATTTGGATTTGTTTTCCATAGGTCATAAGCTTCTTTGAATGTGATATCATTTGTTGATGCACCAATTTTGTTACGAAGTTTGTCAGAAATATGGAAAGTTTTATTTTGAACATCAACTGTATCAACACCAGTATTTGCCAATTTATCTTGAGCAGATTTTAGTTCAGCTTGAGCTGATTGCAATTTGTTTTCAACATTTGTAGCATGTTTTGTAGCTGAAGCTAATTTATCTTTAGCTAATTTCACAGCATCATTTTTAGTATTGACATCTGTTTCAGCTGATTTGATAGCTTGGTCGCGGTCTGCATCTGCTTTTGTTGCATTTTTGAACGCAGTTTGTGCGTCAGCGACTGTATCTTCAAGCGTCTTTGACAGCTTTTTGAGCGTCTTTCAAGTCATTTTGGGCAGAAGTAAGTCCAGTTCCGTCAAGAGCAGATTGTGCGCTTGCAACGGCTTGTTCAGCAGTTTGGACATCTTTGTTAGCTTGGTCAAGGTTTCCTTGAGCAGTTGCTACTTTAGCTTGTTCATCTGCAAGAGCTTTTGTTTCAGCTTTGATTTGTTCATTTGTAGCTTCAGTTGCTTTTTGGTTCGCATTTTGAGCTTCAACGTTCTTAGTTTGAGCGTCTTTGACTTGAGCAACTTTTTCAGGTGTTGCTTGAGAAGCAACAGCTTCAGCGTCTTTGACAGCTTGAGTTGCTGTAGAAACTTCTTTTTCGGTTGAAGCAACAGTAGCTTGTTTAGCTTGCACATCAGCTTTAGCTGTGTCAACTTTAGCTTCAGCGTCTTTAACAACAGCTTTTTGTGCATCAAGAGCAGGTTTTACTGTAGAAGGCGCAGGAACTTCACTTTTCTCAAGTGGTTTCACTTGTGACTTAGTAACAAGAGCAGATTCATTGACAGCAGTGTTAGAAGGTACTGGAGTCGCTTGAGCTTCTTGAGCAAATGCAGTTCCACCAACAGATGCAAGAGCGATTGCTGTTGAAGTTGTTAGAGTTTTAATAGTTTTGTTTGACATAAAATCTCCAAAAATTCCCATTAACAACTATATATAGTTGTTTTTTTATTTTATTATAGCACACTTAACCAACCTTGTAAAGTCAGAAACAATCTTTCAAGAACTAAAATATGTAGTAAAAAAACTGTAGTATTAAGTTCGAGAGGTATTACATGAAACAATCATTGAGAAAATATGTAGGAAAACGAATCCGCCTTTTAAGACTGAAAAAAGGCTTTACACAAGAACAAATTGAAGAACGAGCCGACCTTGGAACAAATTATGTTTACAAACTTGAACATCTCGAAACAAATATAACAATTAATACCCTTGAAAAAGTTATGAATGCTCTTGAATGTGATATTTCATCTTTCTTTGATATTACAAAAAAAGATGAAAATCCTGAAATTGTTGAATTAATTACGAATATAAAAAATTTACCTGATAATAAACAAAAAGAAATACTCTCCGCATTCCATATGATTCTGAATCAAATTAAATAATATTTTAACTAATATCAAAACGCTTTAATTGATGCAATAGCAATCCTATTAAACAACATAAACAACCGCTAAAAATTTAGCGGTTGTTTTTTACATATCTAATTTTTTCAAATCTGCGGTCATTTGTTCAGTAGATATCACAGTTTCTTCTATCTTCTCTTCTGATTCTTTAAAATATTTTGCATCAAATTGAACAATATCAAATCCATATTTGAATAAATTTTTGTTGTTCTTTCGATATCCTAGACGTTCATCTTGTTTTCTTTGAATCTTATCTAAACCATTAACAAATTTTGAAACTTGTTCAAGTATCATTCTTTGTTCTTCCTCTAAATGATGTTCTAATGCTTGCCCTTCTTCTAGTACTAATTCACTCAATAAGTCCTTTTGTATAATACTTGTTCTATATTCTCTATAATTCGCATTCAAAAATAGTGCAGAAGTCTGATAAACTTGAATCCCTAATGAATCTTCAGTTTTCTTGTTCTCAAAAATAACATCTTTATACACTCGTTCCGCAAAATCAATTATTCTATTATCTAATTTTTTCAAACCATAGTTTTTTTCTATAAAGAATTCTTTAAATACTCTATAAAATTTTTCTTCTACTTCTTTTTGATAGAGTCTTGAAATAACTGTAGATAGATTCTTATCAAAAATATCAAATGAAACAATACCATCAGATAAATCTGCTTCGATTTCTTTTTTAGCTAATTCACTTGAAAACAATACCGATTCTTTCAAAACTTCAAGTATATGCGATTTCAATTCTTGCTCTCTATCTTTTTTAAAATCAGATACGCTAATAGATTCAAAAACTATTAAATAGAAGAATGCAGGAAGCAATTTCTTCCACTTTTCTTCATTGCCCCACAGTAATTCAGACACACTTAAATTCATATTATTAGCAATCATCTCTAAAACATTTTCAGAAAGATGGCTTCGACTATCTTTCATTAATCGACTCATTTTTTGTTTAGCTGTCTCTTTGTTTCCGCCATAGTATGCAGACATATCAGATATTTCTCCAATTCTGTCATCATGCAGAAACATATACCAATAATATTTTTTTCCTTGCTGTAACTGTTCATCTTTAAAATTTTTAACCTTTACAGGTACTGCATCAATCGTTGCACGTTTTAGAAATTCAATAGTGTTTTTAAACATTTAATTTCCTTCTTTCTATTAATTATAGTTAGAGTATATCACAAAAGGTTGCATACTTCAACAACTTTTATATTTTATTTTCAAACTTTATTATACAACTTTTTTCTTCCTTTTTATATACTGAATTTACGTTACATAATTAAAATAGTTGTATAAAATATTTTTAAAAACGCTGTCTGTTTTCTCTCAATCGACAGTCAACTTTAATCGTGATACACTTGAAGTGTAAATAACGAACGTTCAAATATTTACAAAAAAAATTAATAGAAATAACTAGTTTTAAGCTAGTAAAGGTAATATAAATGTCACAAATTAACAACAACTTAGTTCAAACAGGTTTGTTTGGAAGCAGTTCAAAACAAACAGGTGATTCAATTGTAAACGATCGTCGTACTGCCCCTGCGCTCACAAATATCTCAACTTGTGTAGCTGTAAGTGTTACAGAGCCAAAACCATTTTTCCCAATTGTTGGGTTTGAGAAAAATAGTAATGGTAAAAACGCTCCAGTTTTTTCAGAACAGTCAATCGGATACGAAGTGTTCTTATCGATGCCAAAAGATGATGGCTCGGTTAAATTGATTAGTCTTGTTGTTCCAGCTTTAGAGATTGCGAACAAGATTCAGTTCAGACATTTGTATCAGTTAGTCAATCCGCGAGGGCGTTATAAATATAGAAGTTTCGATGTCATCGAAGTTTGGGCTGAAGATGTCAAAGAAGTTAGTTTAAAGTAGTGAGGAAATAGATATGAAAGATATTTCTAAAGAATTAGATGATTTATCAGCTTTAGACCTTCCTTTGGAACTTCGTAAAGTTTTATCAACATACATGGGTTCTGAAATTCAAGGGCGAGTTTCCTCGTTTGTTAATTTGAGTTTGATGTACTCAGATGGTCGTTACACTGATTTTATTCGCTCGTATATGTATTTTGAACTTATGCGTCGTAAGATGTTAAAAGAAATGGAAGAAATTTGTAGGTATTTATGATTCGGTATAAATTAAATAAAAATACGGGTCATCTGATGCCAACCTTACCAAGCCTAGTAACTCTACTCCAAATTTTTGGAGTTGGGTTACTATCTTTTGGGATTGTTGTTAGATGGCTAGTATTTAAAGGAACAGAGATTGGTATTTTTAGAAGTGAAGCACAGTTTGGTCTGGATTTAATAGTGATTGGAATAGCTGTCTTGCTTTTGGTTAATCTTGGGTTATTGATTCGGTTTGGTTTGAATTTATCAAAAATTGGCTCATTATCTCTGTATCATCAATTAAGGTTGATAGAACGACAGACACACAGGGCATTGTTGGATTCAGCAACTGCTAATCGCAAAGTTGGTAGCAAATTTATCGATGTTAGTAAAGCGCATGCGAGCTTCGAGAAGCTAAGCAGGCGCATCACTGTTAAAATCAAAAAATTAGCTGATCAGACTACTGACGATTTAGAAAAGTTTGCGGAAATGTTATCAGCGTGTTTAGTGGGTAAAAATCGTTCTTTAATTGTTTTAGATTATTGGTTGAGTGAAGATAATACAGAGTTCATTTACTTATTAGATGATATTGTAGAAGCTAAGGCAAGACAGCTACGACCTAAAAGTATAACAGAATTAAGACCAGTCAATGATTTTGAAATAACAGTTGAAAAAGGCTTGACATTCTCAATGTTGAAGAATATACATGCTTTAATTATTGGTAACACGTCAAGTTCAAAGACAACATTCTTAAAATCGTTACTTACTCAAGTTTTTATGTTTGATTCAGAAGTTGATTTAACAATCTTAGATGTTAAATCTGAGTTCAGTTCTTGGACTTTTCTTCAAAAAGGTGTGATTTTATCTGATAGTGATGAAATTTTAGCGTATTTTGAAGAGTTATTAGAATTAGTTATGAAACGTGAAAAAGAAATTGCAAAATTGTCAGCACGTGATGATATTACTGGAGCAACTTTTGTCAATTTCGGAAAAGAGATGAAGCTGAAGCTGTGTATTATCGAAGAATATTCTGCGATGTTATCAAGTATAACTGATACTAAAATGAGAAAAAGGGTTCAAGATTTGGTCTTGTCTATTGTATCTCGTTCTCGTTCGAGTGGTGTCTATATCTGTATCTGTATGCAACAACCGCGCTCTGAGTTGCTTTCAACAGCTATTAGAGATAATTTAGGTGTTCGTATCTGTCTATCAAATGGAGCTATCACAGACGAATTAGCTCGAATGGTCTTTGGAGAAACTGACAATATTGATAATCATGCGCCCAGGTTTTCTGGGTATATCATGACCACGGATGGACAGTTCAGTAAACCAAGAAAGTTCTGGAATATCAATCTACACGAACACGGATTGGAAAAGATTAGTACATTTAAACGAGCGTTTTTATACGGTCAACGATTAAGAAAAAAGCGTAAATAATGGGGTAATAGCATTCAGGGGGGGCTAGTAATGACCCCCTTCCCAGTCCCCACCCTAACGGGGTCAACTACAAAACAATAAAAAGGAGTTATGTTATATGATTCAATGTGATGTTGATGAAATTTCATTTGTATTTTTGTCTGAATTTAATGAGATGATGTCTAATTATGAAACATTTGCTTTGGATATTTGTTCAAAAATTGATGAATTATTGGAATTAGAAAAGTACACAGTCAATTTCAAGTTAAATGAAAAAGGATTTGCAGGCTACAATTATATTATCAATTTTGATGAATTTGAAATTCTATTATGTTTTAACACGGATAGCCCAAGGATGGGAATTTTTCTCAAATTCTCGGGTCAAGGTTTAAAACATTACATGAAACGAAGGGACGAAGATAATCAAAAAATTTCGTATCGTCAATTAGTTCAAAAATTTTTTGAATTAGAAAATTATTTTAGCGGTAGTTGTAGAGTTTCAAAAATTGATTTTGCGATTGATTTTATAGATGAAGGTTTGAAAGTGAATCAGATTCATCAGGAGTTAAATAAGTCAACAATAAAATCAAAATACGTTGACAGTTTTACAAATAAAATCAAATTGAGAAAAAATCAGTCAAATATCGGCACTATCAATACAAATAACAGAGTAGAAACGATTTATGTCGGCAGCAAAGCAAACAAAGGAAACTCTCTACTACTACGAATTTATGATAAAAAATTGGAGCAGGAGAAAAAGAAGGGCATCTTTTATGATGATGCCTTGAAATGTGATGATTGGGTGCGATTTGAAATGTCAATCAGGCAGGCTTATGCTAACCAAACTGGTTTAGATATTTTAAAATGTAGAAACGACAAAGAATTGTCGAGCTTAATCTTTCAACGTTTTACTGACAAATATTTATTTTTCAAAAATGATGAATTATGGGATATTTCAAAGGTTATGTTGGAATACGTTTCTACTGATTTTGATTTATTGAGGTCAAAACCACGGCGAAAAAATGATTTATTATCTACCTATATCTACTTATTGAAAAACAGCGGTTTAGAATCGTTTCTATACAAGATTGACAAAATTTACGGTAAAGAAGCAATTCAGGAATTTTTCAAGCATGTTTTGATTCATTTCAAAACAAAGTATAAACCCTCTCCAGACACAATCATCTTTTTAAATAATAAAAAAGATGAATTAAAGAAAGAAAAAGAGCCGTGGCGTGTATTCAAGTAAGAGAACGAAAGGAAAACTAATATGACGGATATGACGAAATTAAATCAAATTGAAGAGCTACTAAATATGCTCATTGTTATCATTCAACAAGAATTAAAAAGTAATAGTTCTCATGGAATAGTCACACAGAAAGAACTATTGAAAATTTTACAGATTTCTCCTAACACGTTGAAATCATGGGAAAATAAAGGTTTAAAACGACTTGAGCCTCCAATCGAAGGCACGCGTACAATTTATTATAAATTGGAAGATGTCATTGGATTTTTGACTATTTAACTTTAGGTATGTTAGAATAGAATTATCAAATAAAGAATGTGAGGGTCCTATTCTAGCCTTTTAATTGTCCGAAAAAAGAGGCTATATGAGTAAAGAAATCATTCAACACAACAATAAAAAAATAACAAAAATCACAAAACAAAATGGTGTAATCAGTTATTCACTTAAAGGTGTTTACATCGGTACTGATGTAAAGACTGGTAAACGTATCACAAAAACTATCACTGCTAAAACATTGAAATCTTTAGAGAGAAAAATTGTTGAAGCTAAAATTGAGTTTGAAAAAGCTGGCTCTACCCTTAAAGAAACTATCCAAATTGATAACTTTGAAAGTCTAGCTGAGGTATGGTTCGATAATTTTAAAGTATGGGTTTCTTCTCAAAATACTATAAACCGAGTTAGAGGCTATCTTGATACATACATTATTCCTCATTTCGGTGACTACAACCCAGAACAGATTGAACCGGCTGATATTCAACTTTGGGTAAACAAGCTAGCTAGAAAAGCAAAAAAATCCGTTGAATCTGGTGCAAAACGTGCTCCAAAAGGAAGTGCGAAGGACTTTGGAGCAATGGTACACAAAGTTAGTGATATCTTTGATTTTGGAATTACAAATTGTGGTTTGACGTTCAATCCAGCTAAAGCAATCAAGATTCCTTCTAAACCCAAAGCTAACAAAGAACGTATCATGGTATTGCATGATGACGACCTAAAACATTGGTTATCTTATCTTGAAACTTTGGAAAATACCCGAGCCAATAGACGGTTTAAAGTTATTTGTAACACCCTTTTAGCATCCGCATTACGAATCAATGAGTTGCTAGCGTTAGAAATCACTGACCTTGATTTTGAAACTAATGAAATTCTTGTCAGTAAAACATTAATGTGGAAAAGTGCAAATAAAAAACTAGGTATCAAAGGGGAAATGGTTTGTAAGAAAACTCCTAAAACGGATTCTGGGAATCGTAGGGTTGCAGTTCCACTTTCAATCATGGAAAGTCTCAAAAAGTTTCACGAGGAAATGACTGACTATTTTGAAAAGCATAGTCTACCAAAATCTTCACTTATCTTCCCAACTATCTATGGCAACTATATGTGTGATAGAAATGAACGGGCAACCCTTAAAAAACGATTAGTGGCTCTTGGTTTGCCTGACTATGGTTTCCATCTTTTCCGCCATACACACGCTTCTATGATGTTAAATGCTGATATGAACTGGAAAGAGCTACAACATAGAATGGGACACAAGTCCATATCAACAACTATGGATACCTATGCTGAATTAGCTCCTAAAAAGAAGTTTGAAGCAGTGGATATTTTCCTAAATAAAATGGAAGAGCTGGCAAGTTGATTCCATCACTACCTTTATCACTACCTTTAAACTTTAAAGCTCTACAATCCTTGATAATATAGGGGATATAGGTCAATTATTTAACCCTTACAGAGGTTAAGTAATAGGTCATTCCGTTTCATGACTTACACCCTATTAGTTAGACAAAAATATCTAGCTGATGGGGTGTTTTATTATAAAACTAACTTTACATAGTCTTTCTCTATATTCTTTCAACTGATAATATTTAAGGAGAAACATTTATGAAAATAAAATTTAAAGAAAGCAATACCATTACTTCCATAAAATACAAATCTTTTTTATTTGTAAAATTGCCACTACTAGCTATTTTGTACGCAGTTGTTATCAACTTCATACTTAGTTTTAAGTTGACAGCTATAAGTGACTTGCTAACGTCTAAAGGCATTATCCCTCTAATCTTAATTATTCTACTGGCTTATCTTACCTTCAAGAACTATGCTTCTTTTAAAGACTTACGTGAAAATTATAAAGCCAAGAATATTGATGGTATTAATATACTAGTAAAACTTATTCGCATACATGATATGGTTAAAGTCAGAGAGCTTGGATTTAACAAGACAATTTATAACTACACATTTTCATGGGAAGATATCATTTTCCCTGCCATTAACAACCATATAAACGGCTCAAAACTTGAACCACTTGTTAAAAAATATTCATTACAAGTACTGTCTATGAACATTCCCGCAAAAATGATTGGGAATGTGATCTATGTTGATCCCAAGGTGCTTGAAGAATGTATTAAAAATGATATTGAAGAAAGAAATAAACTTTTAAATTTTTAAAGATGACTTTTGTTAAAGTTATTAATAACAAAAAATGACAGTAGAAAATCTATTGTCATTTTTATTTTTCTAACTTTTTAGCAGAGTATTCTCACAAGTCTCTAAATCTCATTCAATTTTTCGAGATAGGCGCTTAATTCTGCTTGGGCTTCTGGTGTTGTGCCTACTAGCTGGCTGCGCATGTGTGCGAGTCTGGCTTCGACTTGACCAATCTCTTTATCAATCTCTGCGAGCTGGTCGGCGAGGTCGGCGAGGGGAACTACGGGTTCTTCCTCAAAGGTATCGACATAGCGCGGAATGTTGAGGTTGTAGTCATTTTCGACAATCTCTTCAAAGCTGGCTAGATGGGCAAACTTCTCGACATTCTCGCGTTTTTGATAAGTCTCCAAAATCTTGGCAATATGGTCTTCGGTCATATTGTTTTGATTTTTCCCTTTTTCAAACTCTTTTGAGGCATCGATAAAGAAGACATCCTTGTAGCAATAATTCCCTGACCTTCAAACTTCTACTAAAACAAGCAAAATCCCCTGCAAATCTACATTACAGGGGACTTGTGTATTATTCTTGTACTTCTTTCTGGGCGGCCTTGCCTTGGTCTAGAAGGGCTTGGACAATTTTCTCATCGCGCAGCTTGACAGAATCGTTGATCATTTCTGCGGACTTGACGATGGTTGTTTCTAGTTGGGCACGTTTCTGGCGTCCCAATTCAATAGCTGCGACGATGCCTTGGTTTTGTGCAACCAGACTTTCAGCCAGTTTGGTAACAGATTCGACAGCGACTGTCGGGCTTTGTGCAATTCTCTCCATCTGCGGAATCACTTCCTTGCTGGTTTCAGCTAGCATCTGAAGGGCAGCATTATTGGCATTGACAATGGCATCTGCCACGACACCTGATTTCATTGATTGTTGCAAAATACCCAGTTGGGCAATGGAAAGCTTCATTGTTGGAATCGTATTGCGACGAAGCATGCCCAATTTTTGGCGCATATCAGATGACACCTTCACAAGATTACGCATCTGAGGTGTTGTTGCCCAGGCAACATAGAGACGGCTGACATACTCAGTGTGTTGTTGTTCAAGGGTATTAACCACTTCAGCCATGCGGGCCAATTCTTGTGACTTGGTTTGGTATTCTACCGTACTTGTATCGAGTTGGTCAACTTGGGCCTTTAGTTCGGCAGCGCGCTTGCCAGCTTCTGTCTGGATGGCTTCGATAAAGGAAATCACTCCCACTAGATTTTCAATGGATTTGGTATTGTCCTCAATCAACATCTCAGCAGAGACGATATTTCGAGCTAGCACATCTTCTTGCTTGACCACTGCGGCAGCCATGCCATCAAGCTTTTGCTCCACTGTTTTTGAGTCAAAGTAAAATTCTTGTAAGGTATTCTTGCTCTTGTTAAACAATCGTTGCAAAAAGTTTGGCTTCTCTTCTAACTCAGCAATTTCAGCGTTCTTGTATTTGACTACAAAGCCTTGCAACTCACGGTTGGTATTCTTGAGTAAGTCATCCACTTGGGGAATCTGCAGTTTCTTTTGTTCTGACAAGATACGATTGACCGTATTGTTCACACCTTCTACAGCAGACTGTCCAAAATCTAAGAGAGCATTTTGATTGGTGACAAACTGGTCTACTAACTGGGGCACGTGCGCCTTGATTCCTTCTTGCTGCTCAGGGCTCAACTTTTCAAGGAAGGTCAAGGTCTTGTCTGAGCCAGTATTTGTCTCGATGATTTGGGTTGTTTTATCCACCTTAGCTACCGTATTATTGGCAATCTGGTCAATATCAAAATTAAATTCTGTCATGGTTACTCCTTTGTTTCTAACCTATTCTTTACGATCTTTTTCTAGAATACGCAAACTGATATCAAAATTACGCATATCTGTTTCATTGAGTTCTCTCAAGACTTGGTCTAGCTCAAGGTCAAATTGTTCGATGGCTGCTTTAGCTTGCTCTAATCGTTCTTCTGCCCGATTATAATTTTTAGGATTGGCCTTAATCTTCAAATAGCCTTCTAAAATCGTTTGGAATTTCTCCATCTTCAAACTATGAATGGCCGTCAATTCTTCCTTATCTCCCTCGGCAGAGGTGGCAATCTTGTCTAAAATTGCCTGATGGTCAATAGCAATATTGGCCAAGGTCTGGGACAATTCTGGAGCTAATTCCTCTGGCTCCGCATTTTCAATATCTACCTGACTTTCTCTATCCAAACGTTCTAGCTGAACATCGATGTTTGCCCTTACTGTACGGACCTTTTTGTCAATACGGTTGTAGACATCAGCGTCGATATAGGACTTAAGACGATCCGCCTCCTGATGGATTTCCCTCAGTTCGATTAATACTTGATTGGCTAGACTCTTATAGGAATCTGAACCTTTTTCTACTAAAGTTCTCTCTAATTGCTGAATATCTTTGTCCGCCTGACGAATCCGAGCTTTTAAAAGCTCAATCCGATCATCGAGCGAACGATCCTGCAAAAGAGGATAGCGCCAACTTTTATAGAGGCGATAACCACCATAGCCTAGCAGTACACAAGCCGCAAGCGGAAGAGCATATTGGACCAACAGGCCTAATAAGAACAAGAAGCCCCAAAAATAGAGACAACCTTTCCAAAAACCATTACCTGATTTCATAAACATTCCTTATTTTCAATTTATAAGTCTATTTTAGCACAAAAGAGCAAAATGAGGGCGGAAATCCCCTAGAAAAGAGTTGATTTCTTTGCTGTAGAATGGAACTTGGTAGCGCGTGTGCTAATTTCAGTGAAGCGGACTCAAACCACAAACACACTCTGAGGAATATCAAAACAAAGGCTTGAAATATCGGGAGTTATATGTTAGAATGAACTTACAATGTGAGTAAAGTTACAGCATATGTAACTAAAAAAGCCCCACCGTGCCACCGATGGGGTTTTTTGCTATCCTCTAATTCCGAGAAACTATTTGAAATAATAAAGATTGTTGATAAATCAACATTCCTATTATATTCACAACAAGAGAAATAAATTATTTTTTCTCTTTAGCTACCAAAAGGCTACCAATAAAATTGTAATTATTTTTAATATGATTTTAGTAATACACCTTATTACTGAGTTTCAAATAAATTAACTAATTCTGTCAACAATTTTACATGTATATGACTTATTTTATCCTATCTTTCTATGGTATAATAGATGATAATATAATTAATATGTAATAGGTGAGGTTTATGAGTTATACCAAAAGTCAAGTATCAAATTTTCTAAATGATAAGATTCTCTTTAGATTTTCTATTTCTAACAATTTTATAATTGAATTTAGCAATTCCGAAGAATTTTTTACATTTGAAGAGCTTGAAAGAATTATAAAAAGTAACTATGATTATTGGAATTCAATTTATGATAAAGCTCCAACTAGTTTTAATTCTACTTGGAAAAGCTTAAATGATAAGTTTAATACAGTAAAAAATTATATTTTCGAACTTAAAGAACTAAATATTGACAATATAAATAATCAAATTTATTACACTTTATCGACTGATCGTGAAACAAGAGAACAAGATAAGATAGTTTACACACTATCAGTAAACTCTCCCATTGACAAAGATACACAATTTCGTAAAATCAGAAGATTTGTTTCCTTCTATATTGAACAGTCTAAAAATAATCTTGATGAAGCAATCAGAAATTTTATCTATCTTTCTAAAAAGAACGATGCTATCGGAAATTATTTTTCAAGTTCATCTCAAGAAATGTCTTATCCAGCACTATATCTACTAAGGAAAAACCTTTCAAACATCAAAGACAATATATCTGATTTTGAAACAAGTATAGTTGTTCCTCTAGATAACAAATTAAAAGAGATTTCAGAAGACTCGGATGAACAATTTAGAGAAATTACATCATTCATCGAAGATAAACATAATAAAATTCAGGAACAATATGATAAAAAAGTTTCTGAGCTTGCTGCATTTAAAAAATCTCTCGACAATTGGCAAAACGAAAAGTTTGTAAAGATTAAAGTTTTAGAGGACACCTACGAAAACAAGCTTGCTTTAGAAGCTCCAGAAAATCTTTGGAATAATCGTGCTGAAGAACATGAAAAACAAGCCAGAAATTGGGCAATATTCCTTGTTTTTACTATTGTAGCTTTAATATTTACTTTAGGAAAACTGGTTCTCGTAATACATGATTATTCATTAAACACTATCAAAAATGAGATACCATTTATATCCGAGTCGTTTATTCTTATTTCAGTGATTTCATTTTTTATCTACATTATTAGGATTTTAATAAAAATCGTTTTGTCAAATCAACATTTAGCTACCGAA
>AQTU01000022.1:0-35024 GCA_000385835.1 Streptococcus mitis 13/39
GCCATGACACGCAAGAGGGGCTCTGTTCCACTTGGGCGAACAAGAATACGGCCATTCCCTGCCATTTCTTCTTCCATCTTCTCGATGATAGACTTAATAGCTGGCACTTCCATAGCCTTTTCCTTCATGGCATTTTCCACTCGGATATTGACTAATTTTTGTGGATAGATGGTTACTTCTGCTGCCAACTCTGACAAGCTCTTACCAGTTTCCTTCATGATTTTTGTCAATTGGACAGCTGATAATTGACCATCACCTGTTGTATTGTAGTCCATCAAGATGACGTGACCAGACTGTTCACCACCGAGGTTGTAGCCTGATTTTCTCATTTCTTCAACAACGTAGCGGTCGCCAACTGCAGTGACTACCTTGTTAATACCTTCGCGGTCCAAGGCCTTGTGGAAACCAAGGTTAGACATAACGGTTGTCACAATTGTATTTTGAGCCAATTGTCCTTTTTCAGAAAGGTATTTCCCGATGATGTACATAATCTTGTCACCATCAACGATCTCACCATTTTCATCAACAGCAATCAAACGGTCACTGTCCCCATCAAAGGCCAAACCAATAGCTGAGCCGCTTTCTTTGACCACTTCTTGAAGGGCTTCTGGGTGGGTTGAACCAACATTAAGGTTGATGTTAAGACCATCTGGTGTTTCCCCGATAACAGTTAATTGAGCACCAAGGTCTGCAAAGATTTGACGGGCACTTGTAGAAGCTGCACCATTAGCTGTATCCAAGGCAACCTTCATTCCTTCAAGAGGAGTTCCAGTTGAAACAAGATATCCTTCATACTTACGCAAGCCTTCTGGGTAATCTACCAAGGTTCCCAAGCCTTCAGCACTTGGACGAGGAAGAGTGTCTTCCGCAGCATCTAGCAGGGCTTCAATTTCTGCTTCTTTTTCATCATCTAGTTTGAAACCATCACCACCAAAGAACTTAATTCCATTATCAAGGGATGGGTTGTGGCTGGCAGAAATCATGACACCGGCACTTGCTCCTTCAGTTTTTACCAAGTAAGCTACTGCTGGTGTTGCCAGAACGCCTAATTTGTATACGTGAATTCCCACAGACAGTAGACCTGCCACCAAGGCTGATTCCAGCATTTCCCCTGATATACGTGTGTCACGTCCTACAAAAACTTTCGGTGCTTCCGTTTCATGTTGGCTAAGAACATAGCCTCCAAAACGTCCTAGTTTAAAGGCCAATTCTGGCGTTAATTCTACGTTAGCTTCTCCACGGACTCCATCAGTCCCAAAATATTTACCCATTTTTATAAAATCCTTTTCCTATTTTTTAATTCGTTTTTGAACTAGTTGCTTTCGTTGACGAAGATGTCTCCGACGAACTGCTTGTTGTTGAATTTGATGTGTTTGAACTTGTACCCACAGGTTTTGTAGTGACCTTCATTGTCGTATCAAATGGAGTAATCACCGCTGGTAAGACAACACCATTACGATCGATTGCCTGCAAAGGTACTGAACCACTATAATTACCTGTTATCCGTTCGCTGGTTGGTAAAAGCGCAATAACTTTGTCAATCTTAGCTAATGTTTCCTGGTCAGTTGTGACCGAAACGCGTTCGTTTGACACGGTTACACTATCAAGTTGTAGCTTCGGATCAATCTGGCTTTGGTCAACTTGTGGCACAACAAGCATCCCATCTCGCTTAACCTTCTTCCCAACTTTCACTGTGATCTTTTGAGGTGTAGCCACAGCGGTCAATCCGCTAGGAAGATTTTCAATGGTCAAGGGAACTTCAATCGTTCCAACACTAGCATCTATCAAATCCGCTGTGACCTTAAACTTACGAGTGCTTTCCTGCATTTCACTGGCCAAGGTCACACGATTGGCTCCGGTTAATATCACGGAAACCTCTGATGCAAATCCGCTAATGAAATACTGGTCATCATCATAGTGAATATCGATAGGAACGTTCGTTACCGTATTGGTATAAGTTTCTGATTTGACCTGCCTTGTGGTATTGCTATTTTGAAAGTTGGTCGACGTTGCATAAATGAATAAGACACAAGCAAAAAAGAGAGATGAAATGATATATAGACTATTTTTTCTCATATTTCCAACCTCCTAGCAAACGGTCCTTGAAACTGACTTTTTCCTCAACAGCTGGCAAAAGAATTGCACGTAGTTCTGCTTCAAATTCTTCAATCGTCAAGTCGTGCTTGAAAACACCGTTATAGGTAATAGAAATGCCACCTGTTTCCTCTGAGACGATGAAGGTCAAGGCATCGGATACTTCTGACAAACCGATAGCTGCCCGGTGTCTGGTCCCAAACTCCTTGGAAATCCCTGTGCTTTCTGTCAAGTAGATAGGCAGATGTTACTGCTATTCGATTTTCTCTGATAATCACAGCACCATCGTGTAGGGGAGTGTTGGGGATAAAGATATTAATAAGGAGTTCAGCTGAAATATTGGCATCCAAGGGAATCCCTGTTGCAATGTATTCTTGCAAGGTCCGAACTCGTTGGATGGCAACCAGAGCACCAATCTTACGAGGACTCATATATTCAACCGACTTGACAAAGGCACGAATCATTTGCTCCTCTGCACTAATTTGAGTAGTAGAAAAGAAATCTGTCGCCCTTCCCAAGCGTTCCAAACCAGTCCGAATCTCTGGAGAGAAGATAACAACCGCAGCAATGACTCCATAAGTGATAATCTGATTAATCAGCCAAGAAATCGTTGTCAAACCAAGGATATTGGCCACAACCTGGGCTAATACAAAGATCACGACCCCCCGCACCAAAATCATAATCTTGGTGCCAGCTATCGCTTTTGTAAAACGATATAAAATATAGGCCACAATCAAAATATCAAACACATTGATGGCAATACTCCAAGGACTAGAAAACAAGCTAGCCCAATATTGCAGATTGGATAATTGTTGAAAGTTCATCTGCTGTCTCCTCTCTGTCCAAACACGTTCCTTTCTATTATACCATTTTTCTGACATTTTTTTACCTATCCTACTTCATTTTAAATTAAGGAAAAATATGATAAAATAAACTGACTAGAAAAAACAAAGGAGAAACCATGTCTCAACTCTATGATATTACCATTGTAGGTGGCGGTCCTGTCGGTCTTTTTGCAGCCTTCTATGCCCACCTACGCCAAGCCAAGGTCCAAATCATCGACTCTCTTCCCCAACTAGGTGGACAACCTGCTATTCTCTATCCTGAAAAGGAAATTTTAGATGTCCCAGGATTCCCAAACCTGACTGGAGAAGAGTTGACTAACCGTCTAATCGAGCAATTAAATGGCTTTGATACCCCTATTCATCTCAACGAAACGGTTCTTGAGATTGAAAAACAAGAAGAAGGATTTGTCATCACAACTTCTAAAGGGAGTCACCTGTCTAAAACAGTTATCATTGCTATGGGTGGTGGCGCCTTCAAACCACGTCCTCTAGAACTAGAAGGCGTTGAGGACTATGAAAATATCCACTACCACGTTTCCAACATCCAGCAATATGCTGGTAAGAAAGTGACGATTCTGGGTGGTGGGGACTCAGCTGTTGATTGGGCTTTGGCTTTTGAAAAAATCGCACCAACTACCCTTGTCCACCGCAGAGATAATTTCCGTGCCTTGGAACACAGTGTCCAAGCCTTACAGGAATCATCTGTGACCATCAAGACACCATTCGTCCCTAGCCAACTCCTTGGAGATGGAAAAACGCTCGATAAACTTGAAATTACAAAGGTCAAATCTGATGAAACCGAAACGATTGACCTAGACCACCTCTTTGTCAACTATGGTTTCAAATCTTCTGTCGGTAACCTTAAAAACTGGGGTCTGGACCTCAACCGCCACAAGATTATCGTCAACAGCAAACAGGAATCCAGCCAAGCAGGTATCTATGCTATCGGTGACTGCTGCTACTATGACGGAAAAATTGATCTGATTGCGACAGGGCTTGGAGAAGCACCAACCGCTGTCAACAATGCCATCAACTACATTGACCCTGAGCAAAAAGTACAACCAAAACACTCAACTAGTTTATAAAAAAGAACCACGAGTCACATAGGATTCGTGGTTTTATAGTTCATCGGCTATCTTGTTAGCTCATATTTCCCCCTTCTTTAACAAAAATAAAAATGCCTATCAAACTGATAAAACATGTGATATAATAGGGACGGCACTAACAATACGCCTTGGAAAAGGAGGTATTACAGATGCTAGAACTTCTCAAAATAGTACTTATCGCAGTCATCGAGAGTATCATCTCATGGCTGGTGACTCGTTAGTTAGACGATCACTTCGACAAGTAACCTTCCTGGTTAGTGCTATCTAACCCAGAAAAAAATCCCCTCGGTATTGCAGTACCGAGGGGATTTCTGTTAGCACTAAAATGCTAGAACTTCTCAATTCCCCTTTATTATCTCACATACTCTATTTAATTGTCAAGAAAGAGGTGTTTTATATCTTTATAACTCATCGGCTATCTTGTTAATTTTTCTGAGTCTGTGGTTAACACCACTTTTGGTCAGAGGGGTGCTGAGGCTATCTGCCAACTGTTGGATAGAGTAGTCTGGATGCTGAATCCGCAACTGCGCCACCTCCTGCAAATCCACTGGCAGATTTTCTAATCCCATGATATCTTTGATTTTACTGATATTGTTGATAGTCTTCATGCTAGCAGAAACTGTCCGAGCTATATTGGCTGTCTCGGCATTATTGGCCCGATTGAGGTCGTTACGAGTTTCTCGCAAGATCTTAACCCGCTCAAAATCATCACGCGCCTGCATGGCTCCGATGACTATCAAAAAGTCCATAATGTCTTCAGCTCGCTGGAGATAGGTCACAGCCCCCTTCTTACGTTCAAGTACCTTGGCATCCAGCAAAAATTGCTGGAGAAGTGAGGCAATCCCTTGCGCGTGGTCCAGATAAACAGAACTGATTTCCAACTGATACTTGCCTGACTCAGGGTCACGAATGCTTCCATTTGCCAAGAAAGCACCACAGAGATAGGCACGACCTGCTTCCTCGTCTGATAAAATCTCCTCGTCAATACCTGTTTCCAGACCAAAAAAGGAGTCTGCCAAGTGCAAATCACTCAGCAGGTCCTGCACCTTTTCATCTGTAAAAACGGTATAGACTCGATTCTTGCGAAGATTGCTCCTCTGGTGGTGCCGAATTTCCGATTTGATTTCATAGAAATGAAGAAAGGACTCATAGAGGTGACGAGCCAGTTTGGCATTTTCTGTCACAACTGACAAGGTCAAACCCGAAGTCGAGAGACCGATACTACCAGACATCTTGATAATGGCAGATAATTCATGCCGGCTTAGATGGTGCTGACCTAGGATTTCTTCTTTTACTGCTACTGTGAAACTCATTTTCTCACCTTTATAATGCGCATCAATTCGTCCACAATCAAATCCCCATCGTGGAAGGCACCACCATTTTCCAGACGGAGGAAGTTGGATGAAATCACGCGCGGAACTTGCTTACAAAGACCTGCAAAATCATGTTCCACCTGCACCAAATATTCATCAAAACGGTTGGAATTCATGTATTCCTGAGGCACTTTTTCGATATTCACCAAGACAGTGTCGATAAAAGGTCTGCCAAGATGACGATGCAAGACTTCCACATGGTCGCTATCTGTAAAGTGTTCCGTCTCCCCACGTTGGGTCATGATATTGCAGACATAGGCGATTTCTGCCTTGGTTTCCAAAAGCGCCTGCCCGATTTCCTTAATCACGATATTGGGCAAAATAGAGGTAAAGAGAGAACCAGGACCTAGGACAATCATGTCACTTTCAAGAATGGTCTGCACTACTCGACGGCTAGCCAGAGGCGTATCATCGTTGAGGGTATTGGTCACATAGACGTGGTTAATCATACCTGGATGGTCTGCAATATGGCTCTCTCCAGCCACCTCTGTCCCATCCTGAAAGACTGCGTGCAGGGTCAAAGGATGGTCACTGGAAGGATAAATCTTCCCAGTTGTGTGGAAAAATTTGCTCAGTAACTGCATGGCATTATAGGTCGAACCCTGCATTTCTGACAGGCCAGCGATAATGAGATTTCCCAATGGATGGCCAGCAAAGGCTCCCGCATCCTCAGAAAAGCGATACTGAAAGACTTTCTCATAAAACTTAGGCATATCCGACATGGCCACAAGGACATTGCGAAGATCCCCTGGCGGTGTCAATTGTTGCATATTTTTTCGGAGTTCACCTGATGAACCACCATCATCCGCCACCGTTACGATAGCTGCGATTTCCACATCTTTTTCACGCAGACTTTTAAGAATGACAGGAATCCCAGTTCCTCCACCAATCACCGTTATCTTTGGTTTTCTCATGAACGGTTTACCGTTTCCTTTCTTCGGTCTTTGTCGCGATGCCCTTCATTAACAGGCCAATTCTTGGATAAGTCCTGCGCCAAGCGTTTAGCAAAGGCCACACTACGGTGTTGCCCACCCGTACAACCCATGGCAATGGTCAAAACAGACTTCCCCTCCTTTTGGTAACTTGGCAAAATCGGCTCAATCAAGGCCAACAAATGTTGATAAAAATCTTCTGACTCAGGATGATTCATGACATAGTCATAAACAGGTTCATCCACACCCGTTTGGTTTCGCAGTTCTGGTAGATAATAGGGATTTGGCAAGAAACGGACATCAAAAACCAAGTCTGCATCAATCGGAATTCCATATTTAAAGCCGAAAGACATGACTTCGATACGGAAAGACTGGGCTTGTTCTTGGTCTGAAAACTGCTCTGCAATGGTTTTACGTAGCTCACGTGGAGTAAGTTCAGTCGTATCCACCACATTTTGGCTCATATTTTTCAAAGGCGCCAAGAGTTCACGTTCCAGCTTGATTCCATCCAAAATCCGTCCATCAGCAGCTAGAGGGTGACTTCGTCTAGTTTCCTTGTAACGAGCGACCAATTCCTTATCAGCTGCATCCAAAAAGAGAATTTTAAAGTCCAGTTCTTCCTTATTTTCCAGCTCATCCAAAACAGCTTGAATCTCTGAAAAGAAAGAACGGCTACGCATATCCACTACTAAAGCCAACTTATGGTTGTCTTCCTTTGTTTCCACCAACTGCAAAAACTTAGGCAAGAGAGCTGGTGGCATATTATCAATAGTAAAATAACCCAAATCTTCGAAGGACTGAATGGCAACTGTTTTCCCTGCACCACTCATTCCTGTCACAATCACCAAGTGAAGTTGTTTCTTTGTCATCTTTTTCTCCTTATATCAAAAGAAGTTTGGCAGAACCAAACTTCAACTAGCTTATCCAATCTCTGCGATGACTTCGATTTCGACTTTTACATCACGAGGAAGACGAGCTACCTCTACTGCTGAACGAGCTGGAAATTCCTCTTTAAAGGCCGTTTGGTAAACCTCGTTAAAAGGAACAAAGTCGTTCATATCGCTCAAGAAACAAGTTGTTTTGACAACATGGTCAAAGTCAGTTCCTGCCTCTGCCAAAATAGCACCGATGTTTTTTAAGACTTGTTCTGTCTGTTCTTGGATCGTTTCTCCAACGATTTCCCCAGTTTCAGGAGAGAGAGGAACTTGACCACTAGCAAACAAAAGGTTGCCAACGATTTTTCCTTGAACATATGGTCCGATAGCCTTTGGAGCTTTGTCTGTATGAATTGTTTTTGCCATTTTCTTTTCCTCACAATTTTTCTAAGATTGCATCCCAAGCCTCATCCATCCCTGCCTTGCTGACAGATGAAAAGAGGATAAAGTCGTCACTTGGGTCAAAGTTTAATTTCTTTTTGATTGCTGATTCGTGCTTGTTCCATTTACCACGAGGAATCTTGTCCGCCTTAGTCGCCACAATGATGACCGGAATCTCATAATACTTGAGAAATTCGTACATCTGTACATCATCTGCTGACGGGTCATGACGAAGGTCAACTAAACTAACCACCGCACGGAGATTTTCCCGAGTTGTTAGGTACTCCTCAATCATGCGCCCCCACTTTTCACGTTCCTTCTTGGAAACGCGGGCATAGCCATAACCAGGCACATCCACAAAGCGCATCTTGTCATCAATGTTAAAGAAGTTGAGAAGCTGGGTTTTACCAGGTTTCCCTGATGTTCGGGCTAGATTCTTACGGTTCAGCATGGTATTGATAAAGCTAGACTTGCCAACATTGGAACGCCCTGCTAGGGCAATCTCTGGCAGTTCATCCTGAGGATAGTGGGATTTATTCGCCGCACTGAGCAAGATTTCTGCATTGTGTGTATTAAGTTCCATAGTCACCTCTAGGCTGTTTCCAAGATTGGTTTATCCGTTCCATCGACAGCTTCTTTTGTGATGCGAACCAATTTCACATTTTCCTGACTCGGTACTTCAAACATAACATCTAGCATGGTTTCTTCGATAATCGAGCGAAGACCACGCGCACCTGTCTTCCGTTCGATGGCCTTATTGGCGATTTCTTGAAGGGCTTCGTCGTCAAATTCCAACTCGACATCATCATAAGAAAGCAAGGTTTGGTATTGTTTCACCAAGGCATTTCTTGGCTCTTTCAAGATGCGAACCAAGTCATCGACTGTCAATTGCTCCAGAGCTGCAAAGACAGGCAAGCGCCCAATCAACTCAGGAATAATCCCGAATTTTTGAATGTCTTCCGCGATGATTTCTTGCATGTATGAGCTGTTCTCGTCAATCGCCTTGTTGTTTTGGCCAAAACCAATGACTTTTTCACCCAGACGTTGTTTGACGATTTCTTCAATACCATCAAAGGCACCACCCACGATGAAGAGGATATTTTTAGTGTCCACTTGAATCATCTCTTGTTGCGGATGTTTGCGTCCACCTTGAGGCGGTACGCTGGCAACCGTTCCCTCGATAATCTTAAGAAGGGCTTGTTGCACCCCTTCACCAGAAACGTCACGTGTTATTGACACATTCTCGCTCTTCTTGGCAATCTTGTCAATTTCATCCACATAGATAATGCCACGCTCTGCTCGCTCAATGTTAAAGTCAGCAGCCTGCAAGAGTTTGAGAAGGATATTTTCCACGTCCTCACCCACATAACCAGTCTCAGTAAGAGCTGTCGCATCCGCAATGGCAAAAGGCACATTCAAGCTCTTAGCCAAGGTCTGAGCAAGGAAAGTTTTCCCTGAACCAGTTGGGCCAATCATCAAGATGTTTGACTTCTGCAAATCCACATCTTCTGACTCTTCACGCGTATCGTGGAAATTGATGCGTTTGTAGTGGTTGTATACTGAGACTGCCAAGGCACGTTTGGCACGATCCTGACCAATTACATAGTGGTTCAAGATATGGAGGAGTTCAATTGGTTTTGGTACCTCAGACAAGTCTGCCAAGACTTCCTCAGCCAACTCCTCCCGAATGATTTCCTGGGCTAACTCCACACATTCATTACAGATAAAGGCGTTGTTCCCAGCGATTATTTTTTGTACTTCTTCTTGGCTTTTGCCACAAAATGAGCAATAAACCATCATATCATTATTCCTATTTGTAGGCATGATTTCCTTCCGTTCTATTCTATACTGTCATTCTATCTAAAATAAGGTCATGTAAAAAGCATGAATACTATTGACCAAATTGGTAAAGGCATTTAACCAGAGCAGGACAGAAAGTCCATAGCGCTTTTTACGAAAAGCCTGTGCCCCAGCAAGCAAACAGACCAAACACAGCATGGCTGTGAAAAAACCAAATATACTACGTTCCATTAGACTTCCTTTCTCTTGCGGTATTGGATGGTAAAATCATAAGGGTTTTTCTCATCTTTGGTATAGGATTTGCTTGAAACTGTCTCAAAAAGGGACAAGTCAAACTCTTCAGGGAAATAGGTATCTCCCTCCACCCGAGTATGAATTTGAGTCATAATCACTTCATCAAGGTAGGGTTCAAAAGCCTGAAAAATCTGCTTTCCACCAATAATATAGAGATTCTTTTCTTGAGCCTGATACCAGTCCAAGACAGATTGGACATCATAAAAAGTAGTAACCCCATCTATCTTTTCTTCTGGATTACGAGTCAAAATCAAGGTCTCCCGTTTTGGAAGCAAGCGACGCCCCATCCCATCAAAGGTCACACGCCCCATCAAGATAGCATGATTCAGAGTTGTTTCTTTGAAGTGTTGCAATTCTGCTGGTAAATGCCAAGGCAGACGATTGTCCTTACCAATCACACCCTCTTCATCCTGGGCCCAAATAGCTACGATTTTCTTAGTCATGCTTCCATCCTTTTCACTGATAGTACTATTTTATCAAAAAACTCAAAAAAAGACTGGTTTGGAATGCGTTCAGTTTGACAGAAAAGAAGCAGGCTAGCTTTAGCCTGCTTCTCCGGTCCCTAGGACATACGTTGCTTTGCTTCTGATTCAATTTTTTTGACTACTTCTTGAATGTTCAAGCCAGTTGTATCAAGGTAGACAGCGTCCTCTGCTTGTTTGAGAGGCGAAGTCTCACGATGACTATCCTTGTAGTCACGCGCAGCAATTTCCTCTTTTAGGGTTTCAAGGTCTGTTTCAATTCCCTTGGCAATATTTTCCTTGTAACGGCGCTCTGCTCTTTCATCTACCGAAGCTACTAGGAAAATTTTCAGTTCTGCTTGTGGCAATACAACAGTCCCAATATCGCGACCATCCATGACAATCCCACCTTGCTGGGCAATCTCTTGTTGAAGAGAAACTAGTTTCTCACGAACTTCAGGAATTGCCGCAATAGCAGAAACATGATTGGTCACTTGATTTTCACGGATAGGATGGGTAATATCCACATCCCCCACAAAGACAAGCTGCTCTCCAGTTTCTGAACGCCCAAAGCTGATTGGATGCTGGTCCAATAAGGCTAAAAGTTCCTCAATCTCTTCCACTCCTAACTGGTGTTTCAGAGCCATATAGGTCGCCGCACGATACATGGCACCTGTATCTAGGTAGGTGTAACCAAAATCCTTGGCAATAATCTTGGCGACTGTACTCTTACCACTTGAAGCTGGACCGTCAATAGCAATTTGAATTGTTTTCATATCAACTCCTATTTAATTTTGACAACATCACCTGGATTAGCAAACCAAGACCCTGTAGCCATATGCCCAGGATTCAAGGCCTCTAACTGAGCAATAGAAATTCCTGCACGAGCGGCAATGGTTGCTTCTCCTTCTCCAGCCTGGACTGTAATTGTCCCTCCACTATCAGTATGTTCTTCAGAATGACTTTCACTAGAGGAGCTCTCTGTAGAAGTTGCTTCTTCAGTCTTACTAGATGAAGATGCAGATTCTTCTGTTACAGAGGTTGAAGCAGGGGCAGATGAATCATAAAAATCTTTCAAGGCTGCTGTACGATTACTCCCTCCACTTGAAAGGTAAATCAATACTATTATCATTACTACAACAATCACGAAAAAGAGACTAGCTAGAATCGTCAAGACACGATTTGCGACAAAACCTGTACCTTTTTGATTACGTTGACGTCGTTCCGTTCTCGTCTGTTCTTCTTGATTCTCATAAATATCTTCTTGCCACGGTTCTTTTGCCATAACTTACTCCTTGTTTTTTTTTACTTTTCTTATTACAATATAAATATGAAAATCACACTTATACCTGAACGTTGCATTGCCTGTGGGCTTTGCCAAACTTATTCTGAATTATTTGATTACCACGATAATGGAATCGTGCGTTTTTACGATGACCCTGACCAACTAGAAAAAGAAATTTCTCCTAGCCAGGACGTCGTAGAAGCTGTTAGAAACTGTCCGACACGTGCCTTGATTAAAGATCAAGTCTAATATCAACAAGAACGTTCCACTCCTTCTAGTTTAGCATATTTCCATGCAAAATTATAGTCTTTTCTCTTTATTTTTTTCTGTAAAATCAGGAAGGTCACTTTTTTCTTTGATAAGATAAAGTGGTCTTTTTTTAGTCTCTATATAAATCTTACTGATATACTTGCCGAGAATCCCAATGGTCAAGAGTTGAATCCCACCAAGGAAGAGAATAACAGCCATCAGAGAGGTCCAACCTGATGTCGGATTGCCCAAAATGAGGGTCCGAACCACGACAAAAAAGGTCATTAGTAGAGAAATCAAACAAGATAGGAGACCTGCCACAAAGGCGATAATCAAGGGAAAATCTGAAAAGTTAACAATCCCTTCAATGGAGTAGAAAAAGAGTTGCCTAAAACTCCAACTGGTCTTGCCAGCCTGTCTTTCGACATTTGGATAGTCCAGATAATAGGTTTTAAAACCGACCCAGGCAAAAAGTCCTTTAGAAAAACGATTGGACTCGGTCAGGCTTAAAATAGCATCGACTACAGATCTTCTCATCATGCGAAAATCACGGACACCTGACGGCAGGGCTACTGGACTAATTTTTTTCATGAAGCCGTAAAATAGATTAGCACAAACACTGCGAAAGAAGGGTTCCCCCTCTCGACTAATTCTACGTGTCCCAACACAGTCCAAGTCTGCATTTTGGTCTAGTAAATTTTTCATCTCTAGCAACATACTAGGAGGATCCTGGAGATCTGCATCCATCACCACCACTAGATCTCCTGTCGCATATTGCAAGCCTGCATACAGAGCTGCTTCTTTGCCAAAATTTCGCGAGAAAGAAATATAATGCACTGCTGGATTTTGTTCCCGATAGGCCTTTAAAAGTTCCAAGGTCCCATCACTCGATCCATCATCGACAAAGACATACTCAATTTCTGCTCCCAAATCAGGAAGTAAAGCTTCCAAAGCCTGATAAAAAAGAGGAAGTACTTCCTCTTCGTTTAAACAGGGGACAATGATTGACATCACCATCTTAGTCTTCAAATCCATTTGGATGCTTGCTTTGCCAACGCCATGCGTCTTCACACATTTGGGTGATGTCTAATTCTGCTTCCCAACCGAGTTCTGCTTTGGCTTTTGCAGGATCTGAATAGCAGGCTGCGATATCACCTGGGCGACGGTCTACGATGCGGTAAGGAATTGGACGTCCCACTGCTTTTTCCATGTTTTGGATAATTTCAAGAACTGAGTAGCCTTTACCTGTTCCAAGGTTATAAACGTTTAGACCTGAACCTTTTTGAATTTTTTTCAGAGCTGCAACGTGACCTTTAGCCAAATCGACAACGTGGATATAGTCACGAACACCAGTTCCATCTTCCGTATCGTAGTCGTCTCCAAACACTTGCACTTGCTCTAATTTCCCAACGGCTACTTGAGTCACATATGGCAAGAGGTTATTTGGAATACCGTTTGGATTTTCTCCCAAATCACCACTCTCATGGGCCCCGATTGGGTTAAAGTAACGAAGCAAGACCACATTCCATTCTGAGTCTGCCTTGTAGATATCGGTCAAAATTTCCTCTAGCATAAGTTTGGTACGACCGTATGGATTGGTCACTGAAAGTGGGAAATCTTCCAAGATTGGCACGGTGTGCGGATCCCCGTAAACTGTCGCAGAAGAACTGAAAATAATGTTTTTACAGTTGTTTTCTTCCATGACCTTCAAAAGACTAACAGTTCCAGCGATATTGTTGTCATAGTAGGCAAGAGGAATACGGGTAGATTCACCGACAGCTTCAAGCCAGCAAAGTGAATGACCCCTGTTGGTTCTTCTTGTTTGAAAATGTCACGAAGAGTATCTGTATCACGGATATCTGCCTCATAGAAAGGCACTTCAACTCCTGTGATTCTTTCAACAACTTCTAAACTTTTTCTGTTACTATTAACAAGGTTATCCACCACAACAACTTGATGACCTGCTTGGATTAACTCAATAACAGTGTGGGTTCCGATAAAACCTGCTCCACCCGTTACCAAAATCTTTTCTTGCATCTTTTTTCCTCGATTCTCGGATTATTTTTTCTTATTTTACCATTTTTGATAGGGAATGTCATTTGCCATCCTAGAGAGGAGGCTAAAATTTCAGTAAAATTCTTATTCGCTTTTTACTCGTTTGACATAGTTTTCAATTGGGTAGTTTAGAGGGTTCAAGGTCATCTCCTTGCCTTGGATCAGTTGAGCCAGATGGTAACCAATAATGGGACCCGTTGTGAGGCCTGATGAACCTAGTCCACTAGCAGCATAGACACCTGCCAATTCTGGCACCTGCCCAAAAAAAGGAGAGAAATCACTGGTATAAGCACGGATTCCCACACGCTCAGTTCTTGAAGTCGCTTTAGATAAAACTGGATAATGGGGCAAGGCTGCCTCCTCCATTTGTTGGAGTAAGGTTTCATCTACCGTCAAATCAAATCCCATGTCATTTTCATGAGTAGCGCCTAGGGATAATTTCCCACCTGCAAAAGGAATCAAATCCCACTCCCCTTCTGGCATAACAACAGGGTAAGCTTCCATGTCTTGGGCAAGTTGATAATCTCGGAGTTGCCCCTTTTGGGGACGAACATCTACTTCATAACCTAAAGGCTCTAACAGGTGTCCCAACCAAGCTCCCGTCGCCAAAATAACCTGATCAAATACCTCTTCACCAATCTGGTAACCTGATGCTAAAGGTGTCAGACTCACTTTTTCTTTGACCAACTTGACGTGACTGGCTTCCAGCAAACGAGTGACCAAAAGCTGACCATCTACTCTCGCTCCACCAGAAGCATAGAGTAGGCGGTCAAATCCCTGCAAGCCAGGGAATAATTCGTTAGCTGATGCTTGGTCCAGAATGGATAATTGCCCTATCAAAGGAGATTCTTCTCTACGCTGGAGGGCTAGTTGATAGAGTTCTTCCAACTTAGTTTCATCCTTTTTCAGGAGAAAGACTCCCGAACGCTGGTAAAAGTCTATTTCTTGCCCTGACTTCTCTATATCAGCTAATAAATCCACATAAAAATCAGCCCCCAAGCGTGCCATTTTGTACCAATCCTTATTACGGCGTTTGGAAAACCAAGGACTAATAATTCCTGCTGCTGCCTTGGTAGCCTGACCTTGTCCATGGTCAAAGACGGTTACTTCTAGATCACTTTCTTTCGAAAGGTAGTAGGCAGCTGTTGCACCTACAATCCCTGCTCCAATAATAGCAACTTTTTTCATTGTCTTCACCTTCTAACTAGATATGGTGGAAAGGATTGGTCGATGCTTGACTAGGTACAATATCGATTGTCCAGCCCTTTTCTCCTTTCCATTGACTAAGGAATGCTGCGATTTTTTCCACAAAAAGCACTTCGATATAGTGGCCTGGGTCCAATGCCAACAAGCCATCAGACAACATATCCTGGGCAGTGTGGTAGTAAATATCACCAGTGATATAGACATCCGCTCCTTTAGCTAAAGCATCCTTATAGAAAGACTGCCCACTTCCACCACAGATGGCCACTCTTGAAAGAGGCTTCTGCAAATCACTTTCTTGATAATGCACCAATCGAAGGCTATCAAGGCCGAAGACTTGCTTGACATTCTGGGCCAATTCCCCAAATGTCTGAGGCTGAATATTCCCAATACGTCCAATTCCACGTTCTGGACCTGTCTCCTGCAGATAGGTTGTCTCCTCGATTCCTAGCATCTGACAGAACCAATCATTGAGGCCATTTTCAACGATGTCAATATTGGTATGGCTGACATAAACTGCGATGTCATGCTTAATGAGATCAATGTAAATCTGATTTTGTGGACGGCTGGCTACCAAGTCCTTGATGGGACGGAAAATCGGCGCGTGCTTGACGATAATCAGGTCCACACCCTTTTCAATGGCTTCAGCCACCGTTTCTTCACGAATATCCAGAGCAACCATGACACTTTGGATATCCTTGTCCAAAGTTCCAATTTGCAGTCCACGACTGTCTCCCTCCATGGAGAATTCCTGAGGGCAAAAGGCTTCATATGCGTTAATTACTTCACTTGCTAGCATGGAGAACCTCCTTGATGGCTTGAATTTTATCCACTAGAACTTGACGTTCCTCCAGATTTTTTTCTGGGATTTGTCCGAGGGCAAACTCTAGCTTAACAGCTTCTTTTTGCCATTTTTGGACAAAGACTGGACTGACCTCTTTGGACAAGAAAGGTCCAAAGCGAACATCACTGGCTGATAGCTTCATTTGTCCTGCTTCCACCACCAAAATCTCGTAAAACTTGCCAGCTTCTTCTAAGATGCTTTCAGCTACAATCTGAAATCCGTTTTCTTGTAGCCAGATACGCAAGTCGTCTTCACGATTATTGGGCTGGAGGATCAATCGTTCTACATTAGCTAACTTGTCCAAGCCTTCTTCTAAAATCCTAGCAATCAAACGGCCACCCATACCTGCTATGGTGATGACCGACACTTGGTCAGTCTCTTCAAAAGCTGCTAATCCATTGGCTAAACGGACTTGGATTTTCTCCTTTAGGCCGTGAGCCTCAACATTTTTAACCGCGGACTGGTAAGGACCTTCCACCACCTCACCCGCAATAGCACTTTTGATTTGGCCTCTTTCGACCAACTCGATAGGCAGATAAGCATGGTCACTCCCCACATCTAGTAAAATGGCTCCCTGAGGCACAAAAGAAGCCACTAACTCTAATCTCTTTGAAATCATCTTCTCTCTCTTTCCAAAACTCTATTACCTCTTATTATACCACATTTCAGCTAGCAATCTTGCACCTAAAAAAACCGCAATCCACAGATTGCAGTCTTTCTTTATTTTCTGGCTTGATAGCGACTTGTCAGGATGAAAATCACGGTAAAGACCAACATCATGACACCATAAACAGGTAATGTTTGTCCTGTCAAAGTCGAAATTTCAAGCAGTTTTTGAATTCTTGGGAAGAGAGCTGTGGCTAGGAAGCTCCTACTGACCAAACAATCAAGAGGACACGCCATAGGGTAAATGGCATGCAGGCTCTAAATACAGATAAGAAACCAATTGACCCCAAGAGATAATAGAGTAGAGTTGAGATTTCTAACTCAGACCAACCTTGGCTACTTCCAAATATTTTCACAAAAAGAACGCTGAACACGACCATGAGAGCACTTGGTAGGGCACGAAGCATAGATCTTCTGAGGAAGTTTGGCTCGACAGGTTTGATATTTCGCTCAAAAGTAAGAACGAATGGTGGGAAACCTTCCACGAACTGGTCAATCATAGTAATCTGAATTGGAATAAAGGGGAAAATCAAGATCCATTCAGACCGTCCCAGAAGAGCACTGGCAATACAGATGATTGCGAGCAAGAATGAATAGATGGTCTTTATCAAGAAAATCGGGGCTATATGGGCAATGTTATTGACCACGCGACGACCTTCAAAGAGAATCTCAGGAACATCATTGAAGTCAGAGTTCAAGAGAACCAGATTGGCAATCTGACGAGTCGCAGGATCTCCCTCAGCCATTACGATAGAACAATCCGCCTCACGAAGAGCCAAGATATCATTAACCCCGTCCCCTGTCATAGCCGTTGTATGACCCGCTTTTTTCAGCGTTTGGATGATGAGTTTCTTTTGATGAGGGGAAACACGTCCGAAAATAGCTGTCTCCTCAGCCATAGCAACCAATTCCTCATCCGTAATTTTTGAGCAATCTACATAGCTGTGGTAGTCCGCAAAACCAGCCTTCTGAGCAATGCTAGATACAGTAACTGGATTGTCACCAGAGATAATCTTGAGCCCCACTTCCTGAGAACGGAGATAGTCCAGCGTCTCTGCTGCTCCCTCTCGAATAGGGTCCAAGATTTCCAGCAAGGCTAGAGCCTGAATATCAGATGGTTTCTGTGGTTTGTGATGGTCTAATTTCTCCTGACTGAGAGCTAAGACCAAGACACGTGAACCTCTCTCCAAGGCCTCTCTGGCTTCTGGGATCTCAGAATCCAGCAACATCTCAGGGGCACCTAAGAAAACTGTTCCCAGACCTTCCAACTCCATGGCTCCCCACTTGCGGTCGCTGGAGAAGGGAAGATTAGAGAGCATAGGATAGGCTACTTCTCCAACAAAACGCTTTCGAATAGCTTGGGCAGTTGGATTTTTATCCTCACTATGGGCTATATAGCTGGTCAGGATGCTGGCAATAGCCTCTTCACCATAAGTTGCCGTCAGCGGAAGAACGGCCTCCACCTGCATCTTTCCTTGGGTGATGGTGCCCGTCTTGTCTAAACAGAGCATATCCACGCGTGCCAAGGTCTCAACAGAGTACATCTCCTGTACCAAGACCTTTTTCAAGCCCAGCTTAATAACCGCAGTCAAAAGCGAAGTGATGGTCAAAAGGGCGATTCCCTTGGGCAACATCCCCAAAAGGGCTGTCGATGAGTTTACAACGGATGACTTGAGAGGCAGGCCTTTTAAAATCAAGGCTTCCAGCAAGAGAGCCAGACCAAAAGGAATGATAATTTTCCCAGTAAAACCTGCTAGCTTGTCCAGTGATTTCATGATACGAGAGTTGATTGGTTTAACGGTCTTGGCTTCCAGCATGAGTTTGGCAGCATAGTTGTCTGCACCGACATGGTGAACTTGAGCTAAAACTGACCCACTAGCTAGGAAACTTCCTGACAAAAGCAAGGCATCCACTTCCTTTTGCACCAAATCACTTTCCCCCGTCAACATGGCTTCATTGACTTCTGCAAAGCCTTCCAAAACCAAGGCATCACTAGGAATCTGCTCTCCTGCAGACAGACGAATGACATCTCCTAACACCAATTCTTCAGGATTCAGAGCCACTTCTTGGCCATCACGAATAGTCTTGACCTTTTCCTTGGTCATGAGATTGAGCTTGTCCACCATGTGTTTAGCCCGCAGCTCGGTCACAATCCCAGAAAAAGCGTTAAAGCAGATAACAGCAAAAAAGACCAAATTGCTCCAAGCCTGCACAAAGGCAAGGGCCAAAGCAATGGCAAAGTTCAAAGCGTTAAAAAGGGTAAAGACATTTCGTTTAACGATTTGCCAAGTGCTAGTACTGGCCGATGCAGTAAAATCATTGACCAAGCCCTTAGCCTGTCTTTCCTTGACATCTCTTTGGGTTAATCCCATAATCTTATTTTTATCCATAAATTCTATCATATCATTTTTTCTAAAAGAATTCTAATCTCACCCCAAATATGTACCTAGTCAAGGGAAAAGTTTGCCAGCCCTCCTTTGATAAGGTATAATAATAACAAGAAAATAATCGAAGGAGATCGCATGTTTTATACTTATTTACGTGGATTGGTTGTCTTGCTCCTATGGTCCATCAATGGCAATGCCCACTATCATAATACTGATAAAATTCCTAATCAAGATGAAAATTATATTTTAGTTGCGCCTCACCGCACTTGGTGGGATCCAGTTTACATGGCCTTTGCGACCAAGCCAAAACAATTTATCTTTATGGCCAAAAAAGAACTCTTTGCCAACCGTATATTTGGTTGGTGGATTCGTATGTGCGGTGCTTTTCCTATCGACCGTGAAAATCCTAGCGCCTCAGCCATCAAATACCCTATCAACGTCCTTAAAAAAAGTGATCGCTCTCTCATCATGTTTCCAAGTGGGAGCCGTCACTCAAACGATGTCAAGGGAGGCGTAGCTCTGATTGCCAAAATGGCCAAGGTCCGTATCATGCCGGTTACCTACACAGGTCCTATGACCTTGAAAGGCTTGGTTAGCCGTGAACGTGTCGATATGAACTTTGGAAATCCAATCGATATCTCAGATATCAAGAAAATGAATGATGAAGGCATTGAAACAGTCGCCAATCGTATCCAAGCAGAATTTCAACGTCTGGACCAAGAAACGAAACAATGGCACAATAATAAAAAACCAAACCCACTCTGGTGGCTTATCCGCATCCCTGCCCTCATCCTTGCCATTATCCTCGCTATCCTAACCATCATCTTTAGCTTCATCGCAAGCTTTATCTGGAATCCAGATAAGAAAAGAGAAAAACTTGCTTAAATAAATACAACAATCCCTTGGCAAAAGCCAAGGGATAAATCTTTTATTCGATTTTCCATTTTTGGGCCAACCAGCTGGAAAAAGCTAGAAATCGTTCAGCTACTTGTTCATGGTGTCCATAAGGATCAAAGACAAACTGACCGTTCGGATAGCATTTCTGAAGACTGGTATGGATTTTCTCAGCATAGACTGGTGCTTGAGCTAAGCGATTGCTATGATTGACTCCTTCTGTTTGACCGTTCTGTAAATACAGCAAACAGTCTAGATTTTTCACTGTCTCTTCCTTGCAGTAAGTCACAAAATCAGGATACCAAAAGGAACCGCAGATCGAAAAGACACAGGAAACCTTGTTAAAGCTGAAAAGACTGTAGACTGCCGCCAAACCACCTAGTGAATAACCTCCGTAGGCAAGGCGTGCTTCATCCAGTCGATAAAGCAACTGCAACTTATCTAAAAGACCTCCAAATAAATGATCATGATATGCGTTGGCCTGACCACCAAAATCTGGAGCTCCATCTCTCAGAGCAGCTGCCTTCCAGGGAGTGTAGTCATCTAGGCGATTTTTAGAGGTCAAGCCCACTAAAATCACATATTCGGAAAGGGACGATAGGAAATCCAAGTTCCCATCATTCAATAAAATAGCCGGATAGGTTTGATTGGGGTCGTAGTTAGAAGGAAGGCTGATTTTGACTTGAATCCCTTCCCAATCAAACTCATTATTTATTGATAAAGTCATTGATTTTCTCAAGGGAATCAATCACTGCTGGACCATAGTCCATCAATTCATCGTAAGAGATGGTCATGATTTTTTGATTCTTAATAGCAGGAACGCTTTCCAAAACAGCATTTGCCTTCATCAACTCTACTGCTTTTTCATCCAATTTTTTATTGCGGTCGCTGGTTACATAGATAATCAATTCAGGATCCATTGACACGAGATTTTCCAAGGTCAAGCCTGATGTCCCCGTAGCAACGTTTGTATAGCCAAGTTGGTTCAGCAAACTTTCTTGCAAAGCAGACTTGTAGGCACCGAATGTTTCATCATTATAAGCAACCATAATCAAAGCCTTTTTCTTTTCACCTTGGCTTGCTGGATTTGCTTTCTTAACAGCGTCAATTTTAGTTTGTAATTGGGTTGCGTATTCATTAGCCTTGTCCTGCACATTAAAAATCATTCCAAGATTTTTAACGTCTTCTACAATATTCCCCAAATCTTGCTGAATTGTTGAGAGAGAAGCTTTTTGAGTATAAACTGGGATTTTATTTTCATTCCAAGCGCTAACTGTCCCCAAGGATTTTTCAGAAAACATCATGTTTCGACCCATCACAGCGTCTGGCTCATAAGAAAGGACTGTCTCTTGTGAGACTGTTTTTTTATCCCCAATTTGAGGAATCGTCGCAATCGCGTCCTTGTATTTGTCCGTCACAGCATTGTCTGGATTGAGCATGCCAACAATTTTATCCTTCAAGCCTAACTCCAATAAGATTTCAGTGGTTGAAAGATTGTTTGTAATAACTTTTTCAGGTGTCTTGTCAAAAACTTGTTCGACTTCATTTCCTTTAGCATCATAAGTTTTGATATTTAGCGGATAAGTCGTCTCTGCGTTAGCCTTTTGACTTGTTTCTGTACTAGACTGTGTGGTAGCTTTTTCTGTAGTAGTGTTACCACAAGCTGCCAAAGTTAAGGTAGCTACTGTTACGAGTAAAATGCTTAGTGTTTTTTTCATCTTGTTTTCCTTTTCATTCTTATAAATAGTGAATCATGGCTTGCTGATCCTCGGTCCAAGTCACCTGACTTTGAACTCCGTATACAGTTTGCAATGACTCAGGGGTGATGGTCTCCTTTGGAGTCCCTTGGTAAAGGATTTCTCCCTCTTTCATTAGATAGAGATAATCCGAATAGCGACAAGCAAGTTGAATATCATGTAGGACAGCTAGAACATTGACCTTGAGATTCTTCACAATGGCCAACAAGTCTAGCTGATACTTGATATCCAAGTGATTGGTTGGCTCGTCCAGGAGCAAGAGAGTCGGTTCTTGCACCAAGGCGCGGGCTAGTAAGACTCGCTGTTTCTCTCCCCCTGACAGAGACGAATAGAGACGAGTTTTCTTCTCAAGCATATCCACCTTGACGAGGGCATCTTGAACGAGCGCATAATCCCTTTCCCTTTCCTTCTGTAAAAAAGAGAGGTGGGGAGTTCTTCCCAGCAAGACGATTTCTTCAACAGTACAATCAAACTGCAGCTGGTTAAACTGGGTCACAACTGCCATTTGCTTGGCTGTTTCTTTGAGTGACCAATGCTCCAGCGGCTTTCCATCTAGGCTTATCAAGCCTTTGTCCGCCTTTTCCTGACGATAGAGGAGTTTAAGTAGACTGGTTTTCCCGCTTCCATTTGGTCCTAGTATCGTGTGAAATTGATGCCCTTCAACCTTAAGAGAAACTCCCTTGAGGATTTTTTTCTCTCCTAGTCCAAAATGGATATCCTGACAAATCAAGTCCATATCAGACCCTCACCTCCCTTCGCCTACCTCCAACAATGTAGATAAAGAAGGGAGCACCTACTAAGGCTGTGAAAATACCAATAGGAAGCTCTGCGTTTGGAATGATGATACGAGAGAGTACGTCTGCCCAGATGACAAAGAGGGCACCCAGTATGGTCGCAACAGGAAAAAGCCTCTTGTAATTCGTTCCTACTAACCCTCGAGCTAAATGTGGAGTAATCAGACCGACAAATCCAATAATCCCACAGGTTGCCACTAAGACTGCTGTCAGCACAGCCACCATGGTCACATAAAGATACCAATAAAAGCGTAAGGGAATCCCCAAAGTTAAAGCAGCCTCATCTCCCATCATCATCGCATTGAAAACACGATACTGAGTAGAGAAAAATAGAAAGGCTATTCCTACCACCATAGTTGGCAAGAATAAGTCAGACCAGCTAGTCCCAGCGAGCGATCCCATAGTCCAAAACTTAATGGTCATCACACTATCCGCATTAGCGCCAACTGAGATAATAAAGTTTGAAAAAGCTAGAAAGAGAGCATTGACCACCGTTCCCGATAAGATCAGACTGGAAGTCGTCATCCTTCCCTGCATAGAGGCAATGATGAGGACAGCAATTGTTGCCAAAATAGCTCCAAGAAAAGCTCCAAGGCTAATCATCACTTTTAAACCAAGAATGATGCTCAAGGTTGCCCCTAGAGTTGCACCAGCAGAGATGCCTAAGACATAAGGCTCAGCGATGGGATTGTTCACTGTGGACTGCATCACACTACCACACATAGAAAGACCAGCCCCTACTATTAGACCTAACAATACTCGGGGGAATCTCATGTTCCATACAATGGCAAGAGTAGACTTGGAAACCTCTCCTATCTCAAGAGGAAATCCCAACCTGCTCAAAATAATCCGATATGTATCTCCTAGATCAATCGCAACAGATCCCATTGAAACTGCTAGAAAGAGAGAAATCCCTAAAATACCTAGCAAAATAACTAAAAGTAACACAAATTGCTGGTCTTGTCGGCTTCCAGAAAATTTGGAAAGCATGCAAACCTCCTTTGATAGAATCTTAAAAATTTAGAAAATTCTCATGAAAAGTATACCATATTTTCAACTGTGTAACAAGCTATGGAAAAAATACAATTAAAATCAGAATAATTATGGTTGGTTTTTCCATACAGTGCTAGGAACCGTAACCAAAGATAATACTTGAGCATACCAAGGTAAGGTGACAACATAAAAAGCCCTCTAAAATTAGAGAGCTGATTTGAGCTCGGGCTAAAATCCTAGTGAAACAAAAAAATCTACACGATCAGAAAAGTCTCTATCGTGCCATTTTCATACATGATGTATAGTCCAAGTAGAATGAATACTAAGGGCACAATGATTCGCTCGTATTTTTCAATTGTCTCGAATATTAACGGAATAGAGGATAACACCCGACTAATCTCGCATAAGATAATTATGCCGATTACAAACACAAGCAACGCCACGAGGGTCTGTGACCAATCTAACGAAGCAAAATAAGGTATATAGATACCTAAATTATCTCCGCCAGACGCAATTGTTAGCAATGTAACTGTCCAAAACAGTTGATTTGCCTTGCTTTGTTCTAATCTTTCAATAATTTCTTCCTCTTCTTCCTCTTCTTCCTCTTCTTCCTCACCTTCTCCAACAATTGCAAAGCGAATCCCTAAATAGATAGGGATTAAACCAAGCAATCCAACCATCCATTCTTCAGGCACGAAATTAACGACATAAGCAGCAACTAAACTCACCCCTACAAGTAAGCCTGTGCCTAGATATTGCCCCGCATAAATATGCCATTTTTGTTTATTCTGTGATAGCTGTGCAAATAAAATAAATAAAATAATTAAATAATCGATACTGGTGGAAATATAAACACCAATAGCAGATATGATTGTCTGTCCCATAAAAAACCTCCTGTATTGGTCAGTAATAAATCAGCAGATTTTAGGAGAGCACAGACACATTAATTTAGCTATCGCTAGTGGGTAATGTCGAACATAGGAAAGCATTTTACTCCTCCTCAAAACGTAGTTACAAAGTAATTTCTAACTGGAATTCGGTGACTACTTCCATGTAAAGTATAACATACTATACTTTACTTCGTAAAGTGTGGGCTCTCCGAGGGGGCTTGCAGACAGCTACTCGGCTTTTCAAGCCGAGTAGCTACGCACCCTTATGGTGTAATTAGCCGATACCATTTGAGGTTTTTGTAGTCTCCAAAATTGTGACCGATAAAATTGTTCTAGTAAGCCACCTTCATAGGATCCGGTTTTTGTAGTCTCCAAAATTGTGACCGATAAAACCTCAATAAAAAAGCCCTCTGAAAATCAGAGAGCTGATTTGAGATTGGGATAAAATCCATACAAAAAAGCTACCCAATTTAGAGTAGCTTCATTATCAAGATATGCTCAATTGAACACGGCCTAAGCACTTGGCAAAAAAGATAAAATTTCCTAGAAACTGAAGTTTCTTCGTCAATTTTCCTATTTTTGCTTTGTGCTTTTGACGGCCTTTGTATCTTGAATTAGCGACGAAGTCCTAGAGAGTTGATTAACTCACGGTAACGGTTAACGTCGTTTTTACGCAAGTATGCAAGCAAGTTACGACGGCGACCGATTTTCTTCATCAATCCACGGTAAGTAGCGTGGTCTTTTTTGTGTTGTTTGATGTGTTCGTTAAGGTGGTTGATTTCCCAAGTAAGGACAGCAACTTGAACCTCTACTGAACCTGTATCACCTTCGTGACGTGCATATTGTGCGATGATTTCATTTTTTTTCTCTTTTGAGATTGCCATGATGTTTCTCCTTTTTATTTGGCTTCATCCGAGTGACAGGTTGGCATGCCTGTAACCAAGAAGAAGTTATTTGTCTTTACGACAGTTCTTATTCTACCAAGAAGCAGAGACTTTGTCAACTGATTTACTTTTTAAAAACTTGATCTACTCTACTGATTTCAGGGCTTCAAGCATATCCACCTTTCTCAAGTGGTGATTGACAAAGAGACCCAGTAAGGCTAAGATTACAGTCACTGCGATGATTGGAAGAGCATAGACTTCCCAGCTGACTCGTGGATAAAAAAGTATGGTGGCAGGTGAGATCATTTGAATCAAAAATTGATGTAAATAGTAGCCAGCTACCAAACCGAGAACAATCCCCACAAAGGACAGCACCATGGTCTCGCGGTAGATATAGAGGGTCACTTCTTTATTATGGAAACCGAGAACCTTGATGGTCGAAAGTTCACGGATACGTTCTGCCACATTGATATTGGTGAGATTGTAAAGAATGACAATGGCTAGCAAGACGGAAACAAGGACAAGGATTGCCATGGTTTTATTGAGAGAATTGGCTACAGATTCAAAAAGGTGGATAGCCGTTGCATTTTGGATCACCCCAGAAACAGCAGTTTTTTTCATAAAGGCCGCAGCTTCTTTCTCCGTATTGGATGGTGTTGGCTCTTTTAATTTTACTAGGTAGGTATTGTCTTTCGGACTGGTACCGTAGACTTGTTCGTATGTCGCTCGATTGAGATAAACAAAGTGTCCAACATAGTTTTCAGAAATAGCCGCGACCCTGATTTCTTTCCCATCAAGCTCCAGCTTGTCTCCAACCGTAATACCTTCTAGTTGAGCTAATTTTTGACTCACGACTGCTCCATCTGTGACCTGCACCTCTTGGCCATTTTCCTCTAATGCGATAAAGGGGTTGAAATTTTCTCTGCTTGTAACCATTATGGTGATAGTCTGAAGTCCTGCTTTTCCTTTGAAATCTTTTTCAATGGATTTAGAGTAAATCTTTTGATAAGCATGGATAGGCTCAGCTTGCAAGGCACTTTCTAGGTCTGCTTTTTCTTGCTCCGTTACACTGCTCTTTTCCGCTACAATCATCTGGTATTGCTGGATTTGTTCAAATTGACGATCGACAACTCCTCCCACAGAAGACTGAATGCCAAGACCTGCAAATAGGAGAGCAACCGAACCCGCAACTCCAAAAATGGTCATCAACATCCGTTGCTTATAACGGAAAATATTTCGCGCCGTAACCTTATGAGTGAAGCTCAAACGACTCCAAATAAAGCTCAAGCGTTCCAGCAAAATCTTTGATCCTTTAACGGGAGGTTTGGGCAGCAAAAGTTGGGCTGCTTCATCGTGCAATTCCCTCCGTGCCACTAGATAAGCTGGCAAGACACTGGATACCCAACTTAAGGCCAGGGCAAGAAGGCTATAAGACCAGTAGAAATACTCCTGACTTTTCCCAACGACCATTCCAGCTGTTATAACATCCGAAATCACGCCTGCAAGGAGATAATGTCCTAGAAGCGTTCCTAAAACGGTTCCCACAGTTCCTGCAAGAAAACCATAGAGGACAAACTTGGCAACAATATCTTTATTCTGGTAACCTAGGGCCTTGAAAATACCAGCATTGGTACGCTCTTCATCCACAAAGCGAGTCATAGTTGTAAAGGTTACCATTGCAGCGACCATATAAAGCACCACAGGAAAGATATTCCCAACAGAACGAATACTTGCTGAAGCGTTACTGTACATGAGATAGCCTTGACCGCCTGGCATGGTTTGGCGGTTGTATACATGGTAAGTAGGCTCTGTCAGTTCATCAAGCTCTTTCTGGCGTTGTTCAAGCTTCTCTTTTTCCTTGGCTAGATTACTCTCTGTCTGAGCCATTTTTTCTTTTTCTGTAGCCAATTCTTCCTTAGCTTTTGTCAATTGCTCCTTGACTTGACTCTTTTGAGGCTCAGGCAAAGCGGTCACTTGTTCTTCTTGCGTTTTCAATCGACTTTCAGCCTGTTCTAACTGACTCTTGCCTTTTTGAAGGTTACCTTCAGCTGTTTGGAGCTGCTCTTTTCCATCTTCCAAGCTCTTTTGCCCATTTGCTTTGATACTTGCCAATCTTTTTTGACCATTATCGGCAAGCAAGTTTTGTAAGTCTTCCTGGTGTTGATCTCGTTTGCTTCTATAGTCTGATGAAAAAGCATCTATATTTTTTAAATCATCATAGCGCACACGCGCAATGCTATAAACATCTGTATCAAACTGACTGGCTACAATCACTCCATAGCCAGCCAAGCTTCCATTTCCACTACTAGCCCCTCCCAAGTCTTCTTGAGAAAGTATCTCACCCGACTGAACAAATCCAGTAATGGTGAAAGATTGGGATTTTATGACGGTCTTCCCTTCTTCTTTCTTGCTAAAGGTGATAGTCTGCCCAATCTGATAGCGGTCTTTCCAGAAATCTGCCAAGGAAATTTCCTCATCAGCTTCTGGCAGTCGCCCTTCTGTCACTTGAAAAGTTGAAATTCCCTCTGGCTTAGAATACAGTCGAACCGCTTCTTCACTATTTTCAACGGTTAGGTCTGCCATATAGCCAAACTCAACACTTGCTCCTTGAAGGGTCTTTAGTTCGTCTCGATCCTCTTTATCCAAGCCATAATCAGCTATCACTGCCAGATCCAAGGTATTTGCTTTACGAAGATAATCCTCAGCAGTACGTTCCATATTGGGGCTAGTCACTTTGAGACCTACTAGGGCTAAAGACCCCAGCATCATCAAGGTCAAGATGGATAAAAAGCGTCCCTTGGAAGCAGTCACCGACTGGAGCAAGTCTTTTCGGTATGTTTTTTTCATGCTAATACTCCAATGTATCGATAGCCTGTGGATTCTCATTGATTGTTACTCTCATAACAGTGGCATCACGCATATGAATCACGCGATCAGCAATGGGCGTCAAAGCTCCATTGTGAGTCACGACGATCACCGTCGCTCCCTTTTGACGAGACATGTCTTGGAGAATCTTCAAGACTTGCTTGCCCGTCTGATAATCCAAGGCGCCTGTCGGTTCGTCACAAAGGAGAATTTTAGGATTTTTGGCTACTGCGCGTGCAATGGAGACTCGCTGTTGCTCCCCTCCAGAAAGCTGGGCTGGAAAGTTATTGAGACGATGAGCCAGACCTACATCTGTCAAGACCTGTTCAGGATTCAAGGCATCTGTCACAATTTCTGATGCCAGTTCTACATTTTCCTTAGCAGTTAAATTAGAAACTAGATTGTAAAACTGAAAAACAAACCCTACATCATTGCGACGGTAATTGGTTCTCTGGTGGGAACTATAGTCTGCAATATTGGCACCATCAATCCAGATTTCCCCTTCATCATTGGTATCCATTCCCCCAAGAAGGTTAAGAACCGTTGACTTGCCTGCACCAGACGCACCTAGAATAATCACCAATTCACCCTTTTCAATCTCAAAATTCACATCGCGATTGGCCACAATCTCCGTGTCCCCAACCTGATAACGCTTGTAACAGTGTTTCATCTCAATATAAGCCATCATCAACCTCACTTTCTTTAACTACTTCTTAATATCATTATAACGCTTTTTCGAAGAGTTGGATACTAGAATAAAAAGAAAAACCTAGGTATTCCTAGGCTTTCTTTTTACAAACTATTTTCCAAGGTAGTATTCAGAAACTATGTTCAATTTTTCGTCGAATTCGAATACCAATGGTGGGAAGTTAGGGATTTCCACATCCATGATTTCGTCATCTGACAAACCTTTAATGTGTTTTACAAGGGCACGGATTGAGTTACCGTGAGCTCCTAGGAATACGTTTTTACCATCTTTAAGAGCTGGAGCGATTTTATCTTCCCAGAATGGAAGGGCACGTTCCAAAGTCACTTTCAAGTTTTCAGCATCTGGAATAACTGAGTCGTCAAGTGAAGCGTAACGACGGTCAGTGTGTGCTGAGTGCTCATCATCACGATCCATATATCAAATTTCATTTCAGATTCTAGATTAATTTACTGTCTAACCCCAGAAAGCATCTTCTACTGCTTGATCTGATGAAAAGAGCCAAACTTCCTTGATTTTTCCATCTTCTATGCGGAAAAGATCAATACCGTTCATGTTGAGTTCCTCACCATCTGGGCGAGTTCCGACAAAGGTTACACTGGCTGCTACAAGGTCAGTATTATCAGATACCCAGTTAGTCAATACTTTAAAGGTACCGTTTGTTTTTTCTGAAAATTGAGCTAAGTGGACTCCAAGAGCTTCTTTTCCAACCACTGTACCAGAAGTACTATTCTGACCTGGCTGGTGCCAGATGATATCATCTGCCATAGTCTCAAAAACAGCTGGAAAATTACCTGTTATAAGACCATTGTTATACGCGTTAAAAATTTCTAAATTTACTGACATGAGTTACTCCTCGTTTCTTTTATTTATGATATAATTTTATCATCTACTAACAAAAAAACAAGTAGGCACTTTATTATTATTTAGTATCAAATAAGATACTATTATTGACAAATAAGAGAATATTTTTTAAAAAAAATTTGGAGGAATAATGGTAACTAAAGTCAGTGAATTTGGAATTTGCCCTTTTGCCACAACACAGCGTGTACTAACAGGTAAGTGGGCTCTAGTCATCATCTATCAACTCAGTACGGGAACTAAGCGGTTTAATGAACTACAACGGCTGATTCCTGGCATTACCCAAACCATTCTAACACGACACCTCAGACAGCTCGAAAAGGATAAAATCGTGGAGCGTAAGGTCTATGCTGAAGTTCCTCCACGGGTCGAATACAGTCTAACTGAAATGGGGAGAAAATTTCAAGATGTCCTAGATGCCATTGAAAGCTGGGGACTGGAGTATATCGAAATTCTAAACTGATTATCTCCTCTATTCGTCTCACCTTATAAAGTAAGACAAATAGAGAGACACTTCACAAAAAAAGGCAGAATAAATCCTGCCTTTTATCATTTATAATTATTTTCCAAGGTAGTATTCAGAAACTACATTCAATTTTTCGTCGAATTCGAATACCAATGGTGGGAAGTTAGGGATTTCCACGTCCATGATTTCGTCATCTGACAAACCTTTGATGTGTTTTACAAGGGCACGGATTGAGTTACCGTGAGCTCCTACGAATACGTTTTTACCATCTTTAAGAGCTGGAGCGATTTTATCTTCCCAGAATGGAAGGGCACGTTCCAAAGTCACTTTCAAGTTTTCAGCATCTGGAATAACTGAGTCGTCAAGTGAAGCGTAACGACGGTCTGTGTGAGCTGAGTGCTCATCATCACGGTCCATGTTTGGAGGCAATACATCGTATGAACGACGCCAGATGTGAACTTGCTCATCACCAAATTGTTCAGCAGCTTCAGCTTTGTTTTTACCAGTCAAACCACCGTAGTGACGTTCGTTCAAACGCCATGATTTTTCAACTGGAACCCACAATTGGTCAGAAGCTTCAAGAGCCAAGTTAGTTGTTTTGATAGCACGTTTCAATACTGAAGTGTAAGCTTGGTCAAATTCGATACCAGCTTCTTTGATCAATTTACCAGCGTCAATCGCTTGTTGTGTACCTTTTTCAGACAAATCAACATCAGCCCAACCAGTGAAAAGGTTAGCTTTGTTCCATTCAGACTCACCGTGGCGAGCAAAAACCAATTTTACCATTAGATGGATTCTCCTTTAAATTTTCCGAGGTTTCCCCTCGTTTATCTATTCTATTTTACACAATTTTTCACAAAAAAGCTAGTTAAAATCGACAAGTTCTGACAGTCAGGAAGTAAAGTCCTCTCATCCTGATTAGGAACTTCTATAATTCATTACTTTTTATTTGCAAAAATAGAAGTTCTGAAGTCATTTGTTTGATCTAGGTAGGCTTTAAAGACTGCTCTCTTAAGTTTATGGACGGCACTGTCAGTCTCTGGATTATAATCACTCCAACGCGTACCTTCCGCATCCTGTAAAACAGCTTGGTCCATCAGTTCTTGCAACTCATTTACTCTTTGAATGGTTTTCGTGGCATTGCTCATCCATGATTGCGTCGGATCTTTAAAAGTAACTTTATTCAAATGATCAAACTGAGTAACGCGCTCTTGATACATAGCTTTTTTAAAGGCTGCCCAAGATGAATACTGACCACCAAATAGCTTTTCTAAGACAAGCTTATCTGTCACTAATCCTTGTTTTTTACCGTAGAGGTTGATTGTCTGACCATTTTGTTTAGCAATTTCTTCATATTGGTTGGAAATATATGGGACCATACCTTCTTTAAATCCTTTAGCAGCTAAGAGTTCATAAGCTATCCGACGTCCCATAAGATCTCCAGGAGTTCCTTTCTCACTGCTCAATGCTGAAAAGATTGGTGCAAAGAGTTTAATCGTAAAATAGCCATTTCTCTCATAAGTGCCAGTCTGATACTCACGAGCCGAAAGAATATTATTGTCAATCAAACTATCAAAGCTGGTCAATTTTTTAGCCTCATTTTCTGTCAATTCTTTGACTACGTTAGTGGCGTAAACGTCATTTCCGTCTGCTGGATCTTTCACATACTTGTTCTCAATTTTTCTAAGAGCTTCCATTTTCTGAGATACATTCAGTTTCTTAACGATTGATTGCCCTTCAAGATATTCCAACAGATAGATGAGGTCAAACATATTATGAGCGTATTTCTGGAGATCGGATGCATCTTTGAATCGTTCCGTCGGATCTAAGACTTGTAGACGGGATCCTTCTAAGCTATCTGATTTTGAATGTTTCAAGATTGAGTTAATGGTAATGGTCGCATCATTTGGATGATCTGGAGCTTGTAATAAACCTTTAGCAAAGAACTCAGGACCAAGACCACTTCTTCGACCATAACCACCAAGATAGATATCCTGATCGGAATCATGGGTCATTTCATGGGTATACGTTATAGCGCCATCCTTATCCAACATACGGTAAGACATATAGTAGACACCATCTCCTGTTGCGTATGCACCGTGATGATTATGAACTACCTTGTTACCAACTGGTCCAAAGAAATGTTGCATTGCAGGATTTGAATTCTCAAAGTCTGCGATTGTTGAAGCCTTTCCTTCAGTATGATCATCACCAAACTTATAGGCATCATAAAGCAGGATCGTACGATAGAGTTTTTCACGTGACTGTTTATCCAAAATACGATACCAATAATCGTAGTGATCTCGCTGACGCTTGGCTGTTTCACGCGCATTCTCTTCAACAAACTTATTGAGTTCATCTCCAGCCTTATAGTCGCTGTTGCGGTAGCGATCGTAAGCTCCAAATCCTAGGCTAGACAAGGTTGAGATGACAAATACAGATCTTTCTGGCAAAGTAAGGAGAGGCAAGACCATATTGCGGTATTTCCAAGTACTACTAGTAATTCGGTCATAAACTCCGATAGAATACTTAGTCCCTGCTTGCTCTTGCTTGGCTTTGACCTCTGCAATAGTGGATTTTTCTTCGACAATGAAAGCTTTGGTCTGTTTTTTAAACCAATCATTGTTGCTAGTGTTTGGTAAAAAGACTTTTCGGTAATTTTCTAGCGTGCTAAACAAATCTGTTGTTCCATGATGGCTGGCAAGACTGATACCATAAGTATCAACGTTATTCTTAGCAAGCAGATTATTAAATCCTGATTTCCCTAACTCAATCAAAGTATCTAACGGAGATGCATTTCCTTTTCCAAAGAAATCAAGGTGATACAAGACCAGGTCTTTAATATTAACCTGACCATAGCTAAAGTTATACCAACGCTCTAAGTAACTCATACCAAGAAGCAAGGCTTCCTTGTTGCGCTTGATTTTATCTACGATGTAACCTGTCATTACTTGATTGTTTTCCACTAGACCAGCATCCGCTGACAAGAGTTTTCTCAGACTTTCTTCTAGATGCTCCTTCGTTTTAGCAAACTGCTCTTCTAGATAGAGCTCGGTTTGCTTCACTTTTGGTGAAATACCAAGTGTGTTTCTAATAGCATCTGAATGATAATTTACCTTCTTCAATTCTGGTAAGACTTGCTGGATAATCGTTTCTTGATTATACAAGAATTGGTTTGGCGTATAGAGAATCCCCGTATCTCCTAGACTATATTCTGCTAACCTACCAAAATCAGTCTGGTACTTGAGCTGGAATGTTTCAGAGGAATGATCCTGGTAATGGAGCAAGAGTTTGTTTGCAGTCTGTTTGTTGGAAACAATATCTGTGATGACTTGGTCATCCTTCATCATGACTGCAGACAAGAGTGCTTTTTTATATAAAAGACTGTTCTCATTGACCAGGTTTCCGTATTTGACGACGGTTGCCTTGTTGTAGAAAGGTAGCAATTTTTCAATATTTTTATAAGCCAAGGCGCGCTGAGCTTGATAATGCTTCACCTTAGAAAAATCACTTTCTTTACTACCACTTGTTGAAAGGGACTCCACTGTTGGAGGGGTGAGAGGATTGATTTCTACTTTTTTATTAGTCACTTCAGAAGCATCTAAAATTGTTCCTCTTTCTACAAATGATTCCTTGCTGACGACTTCTTCCCTGACCAAGGTGACATTGTAGACTCTATTAGCTTTGTTGCTGAATGTATTAGCCACCTTCATTTCATTATAGTGGTAACCGGTAATAGCATTCCCGTTGGTTACATTGACATCACTTAGTACATTGGTCAATCTTCCTGCATGCTGTTCCTCATTCGTCTTTCGATCCCACAAATATCCAGCCACACCCGCAACTCTACCAAAGTGCTTGACATTGTTGATATCACCTTCAGCATAGCTATCCTGTATATGCGCATCTTGGTCTACTAGACCTGCTAGCCCACCAACAGTCTGATCTGAACTATTCGTGTTGGAGGAAATGGCTACTGTCGATTTTGACTTAGTCAGTGAAGCTCTGCCTCCTGTCAAATGACCGACCAAACCACCAATATTGTATGCCGCAGTCGTTTCGTAAGTATTAACAATTCTTCCCTTAAAACTGCTCTCTGTGATGCTTGATTGGTCTGCCTTAGCCAACAAACCACCGATACCACGTTCCCCAGCCAGAACACCATCGACATGAACTTGCTTAATCTTTGTGTTATCCGTAGCTTCATTGGCTAATGAACCGATATCATCTTTACCTGAAATAGAGACATTTTTTAGGCTCAACTTTTCTACTATGGCCCCTCTCAAGCTTTCAAAAAGAGGCTTTTTCAAGTTGTAAATAGCATAATGCTTGCCATCTTTTTCACCAATCAACTGACCAGTAAAGGTGCCCTTGATGTAAGATCTGTCATCAGGTCCCAACTCCACTTCGTTGGCATTCAAGCTAGCCGCTAAATGATAGGTTCCAGAGAGATTCTTGTTGATAGCTTTAACCAAGTTGCTAAAGGAAGTGAAGGTTGTTGTTTCTTCTGTAGCCTTTTTTGCGAGATAGAAGGTGAAATTATCGACATATTTATTTTCTAGCTCTTGCTGGAGTTTCTCAGCTTTGGCTATGATTTTATAAACGAATTGTCCATTTTTTATTTCTGCAGTTATTGAAGCGACAGGTAGATAGACATCTTTGAATGACGACGATTTGACCTTAACAAAGTAAGTGTCTATATTACTTGGAACACTGTCTAAAGAAACATGTTGTTTGTAAGTACCATTGGTCTGACTATATAACTCCAGATCAGAAACATTTCTTAATTCAAGTGTTTTTTCTGGATCTTTTTCTTTTGGTTTTTCAGCCGGATTTTCTGGTTTTTCTTGCTCAATATTGCCAGTATATTCTGGAAGAGGGGCAATTTGTTCGGGTTCAACAATCGCTCCGGATTGGGTACCTGTATAAGATGGTTTCGATGGTACCTGTTCTGGTTCGACTATTGCTCCAGATTGAATGCCAGTATATTCTGGTTTTTCATTT
>AQTU01000023.1:0-33412 GCA_000385835.1 Streptococcus mitis 13/39
CCAATTCAGCCATAAGAGAGATGGCTTCAATAATATCAATTCCCATTTCACGTACTAAAAATGAAATGACAATATAGCGTGATGATTGTAATTCTTTTGTCATTTTCCCTCCTGAAAATAAAAAAAGGAGAACAATATTCAATTGTTCTCTCTTTAGATAAATATTTATTGTTGTATTCATTTTTCCGATGCGCAAACGACATCTACAAATACATATACATCTATGTGCCTTTTTAGGACTTTTTTGACGTCAAAATTGCCTTTATCTACAAAGACAAAATGCTTGTAAAACAGCTTAAAATCAAGGATTTTCACCCTTTTTTTCGTTGTAGCAACACTACACACTCCACGTGGTGCGTCTGCGGAAAAAGATCAACCGGCTGGACTTTCTTCAATTCATATCCCAATTCTTGGTAGAGTTTGATATCACGCGACATGGTTGCGACATTACATGAGATATAGGCGATGCGGTTAGCTCCTGTTTGGGTACTAGCTTTGATAAAACTTTCGGTCAAGCCCTTGCGTGGTGGGTCCACTAATATAACACTTGGTTGAATACCTTCCTTGAGCCAATTGTTCATAGCATTTTCAGCTGTATCACAGACATAGTGGGCGTTTGAAATATTGTTCAGTTGGGCATTCTTCTTGCTATTCTCAACTGCTTCTGGAATAACTTCAACACCATAAACTTCTTTGACATGTTTGGCAACAGAGAGGCCAATCGTTCCGATACCAGAATAGGCATCAATAACCACATCATCTTCTCTTAACTCTGCAAAGTCAATGGCTGTTTGATAGAGCTTTTCAGCCATTTCAGTATTGACCTGGTAAAAAGCTGGTCCAGCGATTTGGTAGTCATTTCCCAACATCTGGTCAGTGATAAAGTCTTGTCCATAAAAGGTGCGCCATTCCTTACCAAAAATCGCATTGGTGTTCTGGTCGTTGATATTTTGCATGACAGAAACAATCTCTGGGAACTGCTTGATTAGTTGTTCAATCAATTGCTCCACTCGGAAAATCTTCGGACGAGTTGTCACCAAAATGACCATGATTTGTCCTGAGTAGTGACCTCTACGTACCACAAGATTACGAATCAAGCCAGCTTGTTCCTTTTCATCATAAGGTTTCAAATCAAAACGACGAAGTAAATCTCGAAGAACTACCACAACTTGGTCAATGACAGGATCTTGGATAAAGAAATCTTCTAGTGGCATGAGGTCGTGAGAATTCTTACGGAAAAATCCAGTTTCTAAGACACCATTAACACGACGAACAGGAACCTGCGCCTTATTTCGATACTTGACTGGATTTTCCATACCCAAAGTTTCAGCAACTTCTGCATCTGCAATTCCAGCAATCTTGTATAGACTGTCTTTGACTTGCTTGGTTTTAAACTTGAGCTGTTCTGGATAAGCAAGATGACCTAAATCAGCGATACCTGAACGCAGGTAAGCCAAATCTAGATCTTGATTACGGTGTGGAGATTGCGTAAGGTATTCTTCAACCTTCCCAAAGCCAATCTTTTTATTGACCTTGAGGACACGCATAAGAATTTTTTCACTCGGTAAAGCATTCTCTACAAAAAATACCAACCCATCCACCTTGCAACTCCTGCGCCTTCATGGGTCAAATCAACAATTTCAACTTCTACAATATCATTTTTCTTTAACATTTTCTTCTCTTTCTATTGACCGACAAAAAAGACGGCAACGTTACGGTTACCATCTATTATACCATGATTTTTCTTAAGAACCAAAACTCTTGAAGAAGTTGACAATGGCTTGCCAGAGGGAGCTTAGGAAATTACCGCCGTCCTCTAGCGCCTTATCAGCATCAAAGTTAAGGTTGATATTTTTAAAACTGTCGCCAGCTTGTGAAACAATGCTTTGTTTAAGGTCATTTAGGGTTTTAGTGAAGTCTGCATTGCTGAGGATATCACTCTTTGAGAGATTCAAAGCAAAATTGATGATGATATTGATCTGGTTTCCTGTTATAACCTGATCAAGTTTGTAATTTTTTAAGGTATCTTCAACAATTTTACGGACATCTTCCTCTGTCAGATTTCCCTTGCTTTCTTTAGCTTTGGCGAGTCCTGACTTGATATCGGCTAGGGCAACGTTTAATTTATTAGCATCATAGCCTGACTTGTCCTTGTTTTCAGCATTGATATCTGACAAAGCCTTTAGCTCTTCTTGAGCCAACTCTTTGTTGGCTTGTGGCACCTTGGCTCCATTAGCTTCCAGCGAATAGTAAATCCCGGCTAAGGCACTCTCACCTGTAACTGGAATAGGTGCTGCTACAGTGATTTTGGCGTGTTCCACACCCAAAGTTACGGCTGCATTTCGGTACATATCCTGAGTCACCTTAGTGATGTTTTCTGGTGTTTCAATCTTGACCTCAAGGGGCGACTTGTCACTTAGTTTTTGAATCTTGGCTGATGAATACAACTGTAAACTTGAGTCATTGGCAACATTCATAATCTTAGAATAGACATCAGGCGTCATAGTCTTGAGTTCTTTGGTGTCTGTTGAGGCATTGTAGCCTAGTTTTTTAAGGGTTTGATTTTTTTGGTCTTCAGACAATGAAGAACCTAGGACATATTCAGGTTGGACATAGGTTTCATCGATAACTTTTTGAACATCTGTTGCTGCATGGACGCTATTCATAGCTGTTACTGCCCACAAGACCGCAGCACTAGTCAGAAAGAGTTTCTTTCTCATAGGGAATTTCCTCCTTTACCTTTCTAGAGTAATATATCTATCTTAAAGAAAACTTATAACAAAAACATCTGGGCTAGCCAGATGTCGAAAAGAGAGTGAAACATTTGATGATGTAAAGGTTGAGTTGCACCTGTCTAGAATAATAATAGTTTCCTCCATTTACATAGAGTTCGGCTCCATGAAAAATGGAAATGGGATGAACATAACTATAAGTCTTTCCAGTGGTATTGCCAAGCAAGGGAGCAACAGTATCACGAGAGTACTGTTTGGCCAGTGCTAGGGTGTTTTCCTTACCATTTTGGGCAATAAAATCGATATAAGCAGGTCCAAAATTATAGGCTTGGACAGCTGTCCAAACATCTACCCCCTTCTTCTGGGCCAGATAAAGATTATCTGTCAGAGTTTGAATGCCTTGCCGAATGCTAGAGGCATTATCATTGATGGTATTGGTGGAACCACTTGCAGACTCACTAGACTGCATAACATCGCCTTCTTTTCCTTTTGTTTCGGTATAAATCATAGCGAGCACAAGCTCTTCGTTTGCTGGGGTGTCTTTTTCACTCAAGATTTCTCGCACCATGGGTTGATAGGTCATGACTTGTTTGACATCCTGGTGAACGCGATAAGCTTTATATCCAGCAAAAAGGAAGACTGCTAGTACAAGCACTCTTCGAATTCGTTTAAACATTATTTACTTTGGATATCCTCGATATTTTTGATTAAGATAGAGTAGGTTCCATTGTCGTTTTGGATAAACTCAACAGACTCGGCGTCTTGATAGACGTTATTGGGAACGATGAGCTCAATTCCATTTGACAAGGAGAGTTTTTGGTTTTCAAATTTCTTTAATTGGCGACTGGCATCAATTTCATCAAATTGAACAGGCTCTGGTACAGCTTCCTTGACTTGATCAATAAAGCTCAAACGAGCCGTCAGATTGTTGTCAAAAAGGTCGTTAGCCAATTTCTCAGGAGATAATTCATTGCTTTCTTCTAAGTTATTGAAAATCGCTGATTTGACCTTAGATTGAAATTGAAAATCATCTGTATTAAAAGATTCAGCAATCCTCTGAGCTGTTTTTTCCAGTTCTTTGATAGATTTCTTAGGAGAAATCTTAGGAGCGACAGCAAGAAGATTATCTGAAAAATAGTTCAAAAAAGTCCCATTGTACTTGATTCGTTTTTCAATCAGATGGTACTTGCGACTCTGAAGATTGACCACCAAGGCCTCGTCAGCTCCTGTTCCAAATCCAGGCAGGTTATTCTGAGTCAGCTTGATTGGATTATCAACTTCTCCTCCGAGGTGGGTCAAGGTCTCCCGCAGAGCAATTCGCAAGAAAGCGAAATGTTCTACACCTTCTTTAGAAAATTGCACAAAAATCAAGTCATTGGTCTTGAGATTTTCTGAAATGCCGAACTCCTCTTTCCAGAGATTAGCCAGCGTTACTGATGTCTCCAACAAATCGTCTGTGATGTGATTGAAGAAGGGATTTTCTTCTTCGAAAATCCCAGTCTTAGCTTCATCTGAATATACACGTTCAATTTTTTTACGCAGATATTCTTCGATTTTTGGAGTAATATTGAGAAATTTATCCGCTAGGAACAGCTCGGTATCATCCGGACTGAACTGATGGATAATAGCTTTCTTAATATAAATGTCCATAAAAGTTTTAGTCCTCGTATAATGGGAAGGCATCTGTCAATTCTTTGACTGCACTTCTCGCTTCTTCTAAGACAGCCTCATTTTCTGCATTTTTAAGGGTTTTAATGATGAGTTCAGCCACTTTGCGACTTTCTTCTTCACCAAATCCACGTGCAGTAATAGCTGCTGCTCCGATACGAATCCCACTTGTCTTGAATGGTGACAAGGTTTCGTAAGGGATTGAGTTTTTATTTAGGGTAATATTGACTTCATCCAGCAAGTTTTGAGCAACTTTTCCGTTTTCAACAACCTTAGTCACATCCACTAGGAAGAGGTGGTTTTCAGTCCCTCCAGAAATGATACGGAAATCAGGGTCTTGCAAGAAGACATCTGCCATAGCCTTGCTATTCTTGATGACATTGGCAGCATATTCCTTGAAGGCTGGATCCAAAACTTCTTTGAAGGAAACAGCTTTAGCCGCCACAACGTGCTCCAAAGGACCACCCTGAATACCAGGGAAAATAGCTGAATTGATTTTCTTAGCTAAGTCTTCATCATTGGTCAAAATCAAACCACCACGAGGACCACGAAGGGTTTTGTGGGTCGTTGTTGTAGTGATATGAGCGTATGGTACTGGGCTTGGATGTAGACCAGCAGCAACCAAACCAGCGATGTGAGCCATATCTACCATGAGCTTCGCACCAACAGCATCCGCAATTTCACGGAATTTTGAAAAGTCGATAATTTGAGAATAGGCTGAAGCACCTGCTACGATCAATTTTGGTTTTACTTCTTGGGCTTGTTTCAAGATAGCATCAAAATCCAAGAGTTCCGTTTCAGGGTCAACACTATAAGAAACAAAGTTGTAGGTTTGACCTGAGAAGCTAACTGGAGCTCCGTGGGTCAAGTGTCCACCTGCTGCCAAATCCATTCCCATAACCGTATCACCTGGCTCAATCAAGGCCATGTAAGCCGCACAGTTGGCTTGGCTTCCTGAGTGAGGTTGGACATTAGCGAATTTAGCGCCGAAAATTTCTTTTGCACGTTCAATGGCTAGAGATTCTACCACGTCTACTACATCTGTTCCACCATAATAACGGCGTCCTGGGTAGCTTCGGCGTATTTATTCGTCAAGATAGATCCTTGAGCTGCCATAACAGCCTTGGAAACAACGTTTTCCGAAGCAATCAATTCAATATTGTTTTGTTGTCGCTCTTCTTCTTTGGCAATAGCATTCCAGAGATCAGCATCGTATGCTTTAAAATCGTCTTTGTCAAAAATCATAGGTCTTCTCCTTTATAGTGTGACAGGTCCTTTAGTCTAAGAAAATAAACTAAAAGATGCGAATAAACCGTTTCTGCACTTTATCACAAGTATAACCAACTTTTTCATAAAATGCATGAGCACCCAGACGATGATCGGCAGAGTTTAAGCGGATAAACCCATAACCACATCTTTTTGCTTCTTGATCCAACCCTTGCAGTAAGCTTTTACCAATACCTTGCCCTTGTGCTTGAGGTGAAACTGCTAAGCCTAAGATATTAAATCCTGCTCTGGAATAGAGGGATTCGTAAACTTCAGCGTGGACATATCCAAGCAAGGCATGACTAGCTTCATCCTCATAGCCAAGAAGGAAATGATGGGAATCCTGATCCAGTCTAGCTAGTTGACTAGCTGTCTCCTCTTGACTAAAAGAATAACCCAACGCCTCTTGGTTGATATCACAAATAGCTTTCACATCAGTTTTTCTTAAATTTCTTAGCATCTCATTCCTCCTCAAAAGAAATCTCTGGCAATTTAGCAAGAATATCTTCTCGCTTAATGGCCCCTTGGCGTATGATTTTCACCTTGTCTCCAGACAAGTCCAAAATAGTTGAATCCTGTCCAGTTAGAAAAGCATCGTCTTCCAGCCCCAGAACTTCTCGGTCAAAATCCTTTAGAATCTGGCTAAAGGTCACTCCACTTGCCTGACCTGAGATATTGGCAGACGGCCCAATCAAAGGACCTGTCTCTCGAATCAAATCAAGGGTAATGGGATGACTTGGCATCCGAAATCCAACAGTTGCAAGGCCAGAATTGACCCAATAAGGAACTCTGTCATTGGCTTCGAGAATAATGGTCAAGGGACCTGGTAAAAAGGTCTCGACAAGTTTTTGTAGATAAGCTGGCTGATTCTTTGAAAAGTGCAATATGTCCTCTAGAGAAGCAACATTAAGATTGAGCGCCTTATCTCTAGGACGACGTTTGAGTTGGTATACATGGTCGACAGCTTTTTCATCTAAGGCCTTAGCAAAGAGGCCATAAACTGTCTCAGTTGGTAGAACAACAGCTCCGCCCTTTTCCAATTCTTGTCTAATCCTGTCCATCATCAACTACAACCATCCTATCTTGACCAAACTGGTCCTTGAGTATTCGTGCTCGTTTTTCAGGCAAATGTTTCCTAAAAAGTTCAGGAACACTTTGACCTTGCTTGTATCCAATTTCAAGGTAAATCTTACCACCATCTTTGAGATAGTCTTTTGCATCTTCCGCAATTCTACGGTAAATAGCTAGGCCATCCTCGTCTGCAAAGAGAGCTAGATGAGGCTCCGAATGCAAGACATTCAAGCTGACCTCTGACTCATCTTCACGAGAGATATAGGGTGGATTGGAAACAATTATATCATATTTTTCAGAAATTTCTGTAAAACAGTCAGAATTTTTTAAAAATATTTGAAGATTTTGATTTTTAACATTTTCGCTGGCTACATCTAAAGCATCTTGAGAAATATCTGCTGCTGTCACTGACCAATCTGGTCTATTTTTTGCTAAGGCGAGAGCAATAGCTCCACTACCTGTTCCAATATCCAGAACTGAAAGATTCATCTCAGGATTTTCAGCCAAGATAAGCTCCACCAACTCCTCTGTTTCTGGACGAGGAATCAAAACCCGCTCATCAACTGTTAACTGCATACCAAAGAAATCTGCCTGTCCAATGATGTACTGTGCCGGTTTATGAGCTACTAACTGTTGGAAAATTCCTTTTACAAATACTTCTTCCTCTTCCGTCACTTCCTGCTGAAGAGCAAAAACAAAGTCAGTAAAAGAAAGATTTTTCAGGCTACGATAGACAAAAGAGAGGCTTTCAGCTTCCTCTCCTTGTCTTATCAATTCTTCTTCAAAATCTGAAAATAATTGAGCTAATTTCATTATTTGTTTAATTCTTCTAATTTTTGTGTTTGGTCATAAAGAACCAAGGCATCCACAACTTCGTCCAATTTACCAGATAAAATCGTATCTAGTTTTTGGAGGGTTAAGCCGATACGGTGGTCTGTGACACGGTTTTGTGGGAAGTTATAAGTACGAATCCGTTCTGAACGGTCACCAGTACCGATTGTTGACTTGCGCTCAGCGTCTTGTTCATCCTGAGCAATTTGTGCAAAGTGGTCAGCAACACGCGCACGGATGATTTTCATGGCTTTCTCACGGTTCTTCTGCTGGGTACGTTCTTCCTGCATCTCAACCTTAATATTGGTTGGCAAGTGAACGATACGAACGGCAGTGGCAACCTTATTGACGTTCTGTCCACCAGCACCTGATGCGTGGTAGATGTCAACACGAAGGTCTTTTGGATCAATATCGTACTCTACTTCTTCTACTTCAGGCATGACAAGAACTGTTGCTGTTGAAGTATGAACACGGCCCTGGCTTTCTGTCACAGGGACACGTTGCACACGGTGAGCACCAGATTCGTACTTAAGCTTAGAATAAACAGACTGACCTGAAACCATGGCAACGACTTCTTTAAAACCGCCGACACCATTTATAGAGGCTTCCATAACTTCAAAGCGCCAGCCTTGGGCTTCCGCATACTTTTGATACATGGTTAGCAAATCTCCAGCGAAAAGTGCAGCTTCGTCACCACCAGCCGCTCCACGAATTTCAAGGATGATGTTCTTGTCATCGTTTGGATCCTTTGGAAGGAGCAAAATTTTGAGTTTTTCTTCGTATTCTTCTTTTTCAGCCTTGGCATCTTTTAGCTCTTGCTTGGCCATTTCTTCCAAGTCCGCATCTCCACCTGATTCCTTAATCATCTCTTCAGCATCAACGATGTTTTGAAGGACTTGTTTGTACTCACGGTAGGCTGTTACTGTGTCACGAGTTGAAGCCTCTTCTTTTGAAAGCTCCATAAAACGTTTGGTGTCTGAAACGACATCTGGGTCACTGAGCAACTCTCCTAATTCTTCATAACGGTCTTCTACAGCTTGTAGTTGATCATAGATGTTCATTTTTCTTCATTCTCCTTATTGATTTCAGGGGCAAAATAATGTTTACGGCAAACTGAGATATAGGTTTCATTACCACCGATCTGAATTTGTTCGCCATCATAGACTGGCACACCATCCTGAGTACGCAACACCATGGTTGCCTTTTTCTTGCAATACTGACAAATGGTCTTGATTTCGTCAATCTTGTCTGCTAAGAGCAAGAGATACTTGGAACCTTCGAATAGTTCATTGCGAAAGTCATTTTTCAAACCAAAAGCCATGACGGGTATATCTAACTCGTCTACAACACGAGCTAGGTCATAAACATGATGACGCTTGAGAAACTGGGCCTCATCAACTAGCACACAGTAAGGTTTTTCAGATAAATCTCGGATATAACCAAAGATATCTGTCGTTTCCTCAATCGCAAGGGCAGGGCGTTTCATACCAATTCGACTCGATACATAGCCAATACCGTCACGCGTATCCAGAGCTGATGTCATAATCACAACACCTTTTCCTTGCTCCTCATAGTTATAGGCCACCTTGAGAATCTCAATCGTCTTACCAGAGTTCATGGTCCCATAACGATAATACAACTGTGCCATGTTTCTTGCTTCACGTCCATTTCTAAATTTTTGCTACATTCTAGTATATCATAATTTTCTTAAGCTTTAAACGGCAAAATGTGGTAAAATAGAAGAAATCAAAAACTAGTGGAGGAAGCTATTATGCCATTTGTACGCATCGATTTATTTGAAGGACGCACGCTCGAGCAAAAGAAGGCTCTTGCTAAAGAAGTAACGGAAGCTGTTGTCCGTAACACTGGAGCACCTCAATCTGCTGTCCATGTCATCATCAACGACATGCCAGAAGGAACTTATTTCCCACAAGGGGAAATGCGCACCAAATAAGCTAGCTTAAGCAGAATTGCTTAGGCTTTTTCAATCTCCAAGTAGCATCCATTGAAGAAATAGTCCAAATTTGTTACAATTTGAAAAGAGACTTGGAGAATTTTCCAAGAAAAGAGCTATTAATTAAAGGAAATATTATGATTACACGTGAATTTGATACCATCGCTGCTATCTCTACTCCACTAGGTGAAGGGGCTATTGGTATTGTCCGCCTGAGCGGAACAGAAAGTTTTGCTATTGCGCAAAAGATTTTTAAAGGAAAAGACCTGAACAAGGTTGCCAGCCACACTCTCAACTACGGTCACATCGTTGACCCTCAGACAGGAAAAGTCATGGATGAGGTTATGATTGGAGCTATGAAGTCTCCAAAGACCTTCACTCGTGAGGATATTATCGAGATTAACACCCACGGTGGGATTGCGGTGACCAATGAGATTCTCCAGCTAGCTATCCGTGAAGGAGCTCGATTGGCTGAACCTGGTGAATTTACCAAACGTGCCTTTTTAAACGGTCGCGTAGATTTGACACAGGCTGAAGCTGTGATGGACATCATCCGCGCCAAGACAGACAAGGCCATGAACATTGCGGTCAAACAACTTGATGGTTCCCTTTCTGATCTTATCAATAATACCCGTCAAGAAATCCTCAATACACTTGCCCAAGTCGAGGTCAATATTGATTATCCTGAGTACGACGATGTTGAGGAAGCCACTACTGCTGTTGTCCGTGAGAAGACTATGGAGTTTGAGCAATTGCTAACTAATCTCCTTAGGACAGCCCGTCGCGGCAAAATCCTCCGTGAGGGAATTTCAACAGCTATCATCGGACGCCCCAACGTTGGGAAATCAAGCCTTCTCAACAACCTCTTGCGTGAGGACAAGGCTATCGTCACAGATATTGCTGGTACGACACGTGATGTCATTGAAGAATACGTCAACATCAACGGTGTTCCTCTAAAATTGATTGACACAGCTGGTATCCGTGAAACGGATGATATCGTTGAACAAATCGGTGTTGAGCGTTCGAAAAAAGCCCTCAAGGAAGCTGACCTAGTTCTACTAGTGCTAAACGCTAGTGAACCACTGACTGTTCAAGACAGACAACTCTTAGAAATCAGTCAGGATACCAACCGAATTATACTTCTAAATAAAACCGACCTACCAGAAACGATTGAAACTTCGAAACTGCCTGAAGACGTTATTCGTATTTCAGTTCTTAAAAATCAAAACATCGATAAAATCGAAGAGAGAATCAACAACCTCTTCTTTGAAAATGCTGGTTTGATTGAGCAAGATGCTACTTACTTGTCAAATGCCCGTCACATTTCCCTGATTGAAAAAGCAGTTGAAAGCCTGCAAGCTGTTAATGAAGGGCTAGAGCTGGGAATGCCAGTTGATCTACTTCAAGTTGATTTGACTCGAACTTGGGAAATTCTTGGTGAAATCACAGGTGATGCGGCTCCTGATGAACTCATCACCCAACTCTTTAGCCAATTCTGTTTAGGAAAATAAGAAATCCATGATCGTTCATTCGGTCATGGATTTTATTGTCGTCATTAATAATCTGGTCTTAAGACACCTGTTACAGTTGCTTTAGTTGCTTCGTAGTCGCCATCTACGACAACCTTGATAATGCGTTTGGCATCTTCTTCTGGTGCTGGAACTAGAGGTAGACGAGTTGGTCCAGCTTCAAATCCCATATAGTTAAGAACGGCCTTGACTGGAGCAGGACTTGGGTAAGAGAAGAGAGCATTAACCTTAGGAATGAATTTACGTTGAATAGCTGCTGCTTTCTTCATATCGCTTTCTTCAATGGCCATAAACATCTCGTGCATTTCATCCCCATTTGTATGGGAGGCAACAGAAATAACCCCATCTGCACCAAGGTTCATGGCATGGAAAGCATCTCCATCTTCACCAGTATACACTAAGAACTCTTCTGGTTTGTGCTCAATCAAGTAAGCCATATTAGCCAAGCTAGTACATTCTTTGACACCAATAATATTTGGATGATCAGCCAAACGAAGCATGGTTTCTGGAGTTAATTCGACAACCACACGACCTGGAATATTATAGATAATAATAGGTAAGTCAGAAGCATCTGCAATGGCCTTAAAGTGCTGATACATTCCTTCTTGAGAAGGTTTGTTGTAGTAAGGTACGATAGCAAGTCCAGCAGCGAAGCCACCAAAGTCTGCGACTTCTTTGACAAATTCGATCGAGTCACGTGTATCATTGGTACCTACACCCGCAATCAAAGGAACACGTCCATTGACAACTTTTTGTACAGCCGCAAAGAGCTCCAACTCTTCATCGTGAGTTAATGTCGGACTCTCAGCAGTGGTACCTGCGAGAAGAATTCCATCCGTATGATGCGCCAACAGATGCTCAATCAAGGCTGGAATGGCATCAAAGTTGATGGAACCATCCTCGTGGAAAGGAGTAATAAAGGCTGTGATGATTTTACACTCTTTTAAATCTTGATAAGACATGAGAAACACCTCTCTATTTCAAAGAAGGAGTTCATATGAACTCCTAAACAATATGACTATTTTAATTCAAATTTCAATTCGGCCGTTGGACGAACCAATCCACGTTCGTGAAGAGTTTCTGCAATCTGAACTGAGTTCCAAGCAGCACCTTTGAGAAGGTTATCTGAAACAACCCACATGTGGATTCCTTTTTCAGCATCCAAGTCTTTACGGATACGACCAACAAAGGTCTCACGTGAGCCTACAGCATTGATGGCTTGCGGATAGATCTGATGAGCTACATCATCTTCAAGAACAGCACCAGGGAAGGCTGCGATAGCTGCTTTGACTTCTTCGATTGGAGCCACTTCTTTTGTTTCGATGTAAACAGACTCAGAGTGAGCTGACAAGACTGGAATGCGCACACATGTTGCTGAAACGGCAATGCTATCATCTTCCATGATTTTCTTAGTTTCCTTAGTCATCTTCATCTCTTCGTAAGTGTAATCATTGTCAGTGAAGACATCGATTTGTGGAAGAGCGTTAAAGGCGATAGGATAGTGTTTCTTGTCACTGCCTGACGGCAAGATTTCCGCATGCAAATCACGTGGATTCACACCGTCATTCAACACTTCACGAAGTTCACGTTGTGTCTCAAGAATTGCTCCCATACCAGCACCTGAAACTGCTTGGTAAGTTGAAACAATGATACGGTCCAAACCCCATTTTTGGCGAACTGGCTCAAGAGCACCATCATTTGAATTGTTGAACAGTTAGGGCAGGCAATGATACCGTTGTGGGCATCAAGTGCATGAGCATTGACCTCTGGAACAACCAAAGGAACATCTGGATTTTGACGGAAGTAAGATGTATTATCTACTACTACCGCTCCAGCTTTAACTGCGTATGGTGCATATTTAGCTGATGTAGAACCACCTGCTGAAAAGAGAGCAATATCAACTCCTTCAAAAGCTGTTTCAGTCGTTTCTTCAATCATAATATCTTGATTTTTAAATTTCAAAGTCTTGCCTGCTGAACGTGCAGAAGCAAGTAAACGGATTTTATCGATTGGAAGTGTTGATTCTTCCAACATTTTTATCATCTGAGCTCCGACAGCACCTGTCGCGCCGACTACAGCAACTGTATATCCCATAAATAACCTCTTTCGGAATTTTCTAAAAATTTCTATAATAGATGTATTATACTACTTTTTCCATGAATTGCAAAGCTTTTTCATCATTTTTTGGAAAATAAAAATCCCCAGTCGCTAGACTAGGGACTAAGAGGCATCTTCATGTGATGAGCAGGTTCACACAACTCATCAAGGTCCGCTCCTGCGTTATGACCTCCTTATGCTCAATAGTAGTCCGAAGACTACCTATCGACTCATCGCGTCTATTATTTTACTAGAAATAAGTGGGTTTGTCAATAAAACATTTTTGCAGGATGACTTTTATTATACAAAAGTCAGAATTTTTTCTCGCGAGCATAAGAAAAAACTCTTGTGTTCAAGAGTTTCCCTGTAAATATCATGCTAATTGCCGGGATTGAACCGGCGACCTCATCCTTACCATGGATGCGCTCTGCCAACTGAGCTAAATCAGCTTACTTAAAAAGTATACTATAGTTAGAAAATCTTGTCAAGTTTCCTTAGAAATTTTCCATAAGAAAAAGCTAGGTAATAGCCACCCAGCTCATCTTTTTCTATTTGCTTAAATCGATGCGACGATCAATTTTACCAATAATAATCGCTCCAACAATCAATGAGGCAAATTCACCGATTCCTGTTGTAAACCAAGTAAGGAAAAATGGTAATTCTGCTACAATATTTAACTCGGCAGCAATGGTAAACATGGAAATTGAAAAGAGGATTGAAAAGAAGAAATGATCTTTTCGAATCAATCCATTAAAGAGGTAATCCTTGCTATATTTTGCAAAAAGCCAAACACCTAGACTGAGAAATACTAAGGTTGAACCACCACCAACAAAGACATCTAGCGGTCCAAAGCTAAAGAAGTTAGCAATCATACAACCGATGGTAACTCCGATAATGTACTTAGGATTGTAAAAAGCCATAAAGTTCATCATTTCTGAAATACGAAACTGATAAGCACCGTAGCTAATGGCATTTAGGGGTGGTGTGACAGTTAAAACGACATAGATGGCGGCAACGATTGCAATATCTGCTACATCACGAATAGTTAATTTTTTCATCTTTTCTCCTTTGGCGGTTGCCCGCTTGTAATATACTTGGTGAAAGAAGCTAAGCACCAAGGGTTGATTCAATCAACCTTACTAGTATAGCACAATAGCCTGCTTTATGCTATACTAAAAGCATGAAAAAACACATTCAAAGTCTCTTCGAGAATGAGCTCTTAGCCTATCTCTTTTTTGGAATAGCAACTACTCTTGTCTCCATTCTATCTAGATTAGTCATTTATCAATTAACCCATAAAGAACTGCTTGCTACTGGACTAGCAAATGTTATCGGTATACTGTTTGCATTTATTACAAATGATACAATCGTATTTAAACAAGATAGGCAGAATTGGCCAAACCGTTTAGTGAAATTTACTCTGGCACGTCTTTCTACTTTTCTTTTAGACTTGTTTTTGACTTTTCTCTTTGTAACTCAGTTTCCTAATATTATCGGGCAATTTGTAAAATATAATATTAATAAGGTAATTGGCATTGAAACAGTTATTGCACAATTCTTAATAATTATCCTCAATTACATTTTTAGTAAGGTATTTATTTTTAAAAAATAAGAAAAATTTTAAACATATAGCTTGCAAGAACTTCTTAATTAATATATAATTAAGTGTAAAAATTTTTTGAAAGGGAATTATGAAAATGTTAAAAGATCTTAAAGCATTTTTGCTTCGTGGTAATGTTGTTGATCTTGCTGTCGGTGTGATCATTGCCTCTGCTTTTGGTGCAATCGTTACTTCACTTGTTAACGATATCATCACTCCACTTATTTTGAATCCAGCCTTGGAAGCTGCGAAAGTACAAAACATCGCTGAGCTTGCTTGGAATGGTGTTACATATGGTAAATTCTTGAGTGCTGTTATCAACTTCCTAGTTATCGGTACTGTTCTCTTCTTCGTTATTAAAGGTATTGAAAAAGCTCAAAGCCTTACTAAGAAAGAAGCTGCTGAGGAAGCTCCAGCTGGTCCAACTGAGTTGGAAGTACTTCAAGAAATCAAAGCTCTTCTTGAGAAAAAATAATCATTTAAAAGGATCTAGCACAAAGCTAAATCCTTTTTTCTTTACTCTTTCGGTAACTTGCCTGCTTTCTCAAGCATTTTCTTGATTAGATAAGGCATCTTAACATTCTCCCGACCTTTTTTCTCAATCAGTTTTTTCACAAATTCTGGCATTTGTAAATCTTCAGATTCAGCCAAAATGTTTTTCGTCTCATCTGAAGGAACTAATTCATCAAAGGTTTCTTCTTCTGGAAGAAATTCCTTAAATTCTTTGTCCTCATTAGCTCTGACGGTATTGACCAAGGCATCAATCAAGCGAGAATCTGTATTTGGCATTGGTGGACGATGGTAGTTCACCCCAAATTCCTGACATAAGTCATAACATTCCACATCATTGTCGAACAAGACTTCAATATGCTCACTGATAAAACTGATAGGAACAAAAATATAATGGTCTGGGTGTTCTTTCTGTTCTCTGAGATACTCCAAAACATCTGGCTTAATCCATGGAATCCCGATATCACTTTCACTCTGCCAAGTGTTAGTATATTGCTCTGAACTCAAACCTAGTTTTTCAGCGACTAGCTTGCTATTTTCAAAAATTTGATCGATATAAGGATCACCAAAATCCAAAGCAAAAATAGGCACACTGTGGGCTGAAAAAATGACTTTAAAGCTATCCTGCTTCACTTCTTCTGTTAAAATTTCACCAATTTCATCTGCCCAATAGTTTAAGAGCGCTTCTTCTTGATACCAGTCCTTAATAACTAAAAATTGAATTTGTTTGCTTTCTAAAAATTTCTCATATCCCATGACAGAGTAGAAAGAATAATGGGGCTCCAAAATCAAGCAAATACACTGCTCAATACCGTCTGCTTCCATCTGACCAATCACATCTGGAATAAAGGGTCTAGAAAACTTATTAGCAAAATAAACACTATACTCATTCCCCAGCCTAGCTTCTACTAAGGCAACCTCTTCTCGAGTAATTTTTTGCAGAGGCGTCCCTCCAATTAGTACATAATTATCATAGAGAGTTTGAATCTCGTGGTCTTGAGGTCTCACTCCACGACGAATATTTGTGAAAAAATCAGCTACACCTTCAAAGGTAATCTCTTCTGGCGAACCGAAAGTCATCATTAAAATTGCTTTTTTCATAATCGCTTCCTTGTGATATTTTTATCAAGTTTATTTTATCATTAATTCGTTGATAAGTAAACGCCAACATAGGGACATTCTCAATCTTCTGTCTTTTGTTTTTCTCTTCTTTCTATGATACAATGGAAAAAATGAATTCAAAAGGAGTTTTTTATGACTTACCCCAATCTCTTGGACCGCTTTTTAACCTACGTTAAGGTCAACACGCGCTCTGATGAACACTCTACTACTACTCCAAGTACACAGAGTCAGGTTGACTTCGCGACAAATATACTGATCCCTGAAATGAAACGTGTTGGACTGCAAAACGTCTACTACCTTCCAAATGGTTTTGCGATTGGTACCTTACCAGCCAACGATCCGTCTTTAACACGTAAAATCGGCTTCATCTCCCACATGGATACTGCTGATTTTAATGCCGAAGGAGTCAATCCACAGGTAATTGAAAACTACGATGGTGGTGTGATTGAACTTGGAAACTCTGGTTTTAAATTAGATCCAGCTGACTTTAAGAGTCTTGAAAAATATCCAGGACAAAGCCTCATCACAACTGACGGAACAACCTTGCTAGGTGCTGATGACAAGTCAGGAATTGCTGAGATTATGACTGCCATTGAATATCTGACTGCCCATCCTGAAATCAAACACTGTGAGATTCGTGTTGGCTTTGGTCCAGATGAGGAAATCGGTGTTGGTGCTAATAAATTTGATGCAGAAGATTTTGATGTGGATTTTGCCTACACAGTTGATGGTGGCCCACTAGGTGAACTTCAGTACGAGACTTTTTCAGCAGCTGGGGCTGAATTGCATTTCCAAGGACGCAATGTCCACCCTGGTACTGCCAAAGGGCAAATGGTCAACGCCCTTCAGCTAGCAATTGATTTTCATAATCAACTTCCAGAGAATGACCGACCTGAGTTAACGGATGGTTACCAAGGATTCTACCATCTGATGGATATAACAGGGTCTGTCGAAGAGGCGCGTGCAAGCTACATCATTCGTGATTTTGAAAAAGATGCCTTTGAAGCGCGTAAAGCAGCTATGCAGTCTATCGCTGATAAGATGAATCAAGAACTTGGGAGCGACCGTGTCACCCTAAACCTGACAGACCAGTACTACAATATGAAAGAAGTCATTGAAAAAGATATGACTCCAATTACCATTGCTAAAGCCGTTATGGAAGACTTAGGAATCACACCCATTATCGAACCAATCCGTGGTGGGACAGACGGCTCTAAAATTTCCTTTATGGGAATCCCTACTCCCAATATCTTTGCGGGTGGTGAAAATATGCACGGACGTTTTGAATACGTCAGCCTTCAGACTATGGAACGTGCAGTTGATACCATCATTGGTATCGTAGCTTATAGAGACTAAAAAAGACGAGGTAGCTCAGCTACTTCGCCTTTCTTTTTATTCAGCAGGTTTGTCTTGATTTCTAGTACTTGTTGTAGATTCTGTTGTTTCCTTTTCTGAAACTGGTTCAGCAGGTTTAGAATCGATTGTGTTGCTTGCTTTGTTTTCGTTGCTTGCAGTTTCACTGTTAGATTTCTCAGCTGTTGATGTTTCTGTTTCGGGACTGGTCTTATCAGTATTTGCTTCAGCATTTGTTGCTGGACTTGCTTCTTCACTTGCGCTAGCTTTTGACTTGATTTCTTGATTCAAGACTAGGATAGTTTTTGTCAATTCAAGTAAAGCAGCTTTATCCTTACTCTTAGCAGAAAGTTGATCTAGTAATGCATCCACCTTATCAAAGTCGGCATCAGAACCCTTATTGTTTTCTAAGTATGCGTGAAGCGACATAAGAATATCGTAGAGTTTTTGATAAAGTACAAGTGTCTGAGGATCTTGCTCTGCATTTTCCTTCTCTTGTTGAAGGGCGCTAGCGATACGAGTCAAGACATCTTTTACCTGGCTGTTTACTTCATCCAAGTCTGCATCAACCTTGTTTGTAGCAGCTTTGAGATTTTCTACTTCTTCTGCCAAGGATTGTCTGATTCCTTCTTCTTGGATTTGTTCCAAGAGTTGATGTGCCTTGCTCAAGAGGCTTTCTACCTCTTCCTTGCTAACATGATTGACATGTTCTTCAGGCATAAAGTCTCCGTACAATTCTTTTAAGAAGCCATAAATAGCTGTCTTGGCAGTTTGGTTATCTACTTTTTCAGTATCTAGAACTGTCTTAGTCGATTTAGCAATGGTTGGTTGAGCTTTTAAAGCTTCTTCTACTTCTTGTTTTGCTTGATAGATACTTGGGAATAATTTGTTCAATTCTGCTGCCTTAAGGAAGGATTGAGATTGATACAAGGTCCAAGTCAACTGAGCCACTTTATTACGAAGTTCATCACTCAAACGACCGTCATTTACGTGTTCATAGAAATACTTGATGTATTCTACAGTTGTAACACCTGTTCGATCATTAAAGTCTTGAAGAGCTTGAAGTTGTGATTCAACCGCTGCTAAACCGGCCTCATCTTTAGCCAACTTAGCCTCTTGAAGTCGAACGAGAAGATCTTTCTTAGGAAGGCCATAAGAATCTGTATCTAGTGTATTGATTTTATCAATCAAGGCTTGATATTTCTTGTCTAATGGACTTGTTTCAACTGGTTTGACACTTTCATCAATATGGATATATTGCTTATCAAAGAGATCAAGTGTTGCAAGATAACCCGCTGTAGAGTTAGTTGCCAGTTTCTTCATGTTTTCAGTAAACTGACCTAAGGCTAACTCAATCTGTCTTTGTGCAATAGGCTTATCTTTGTAGATGCTTCTGCTTTCAGCTAGAAGTTGATCTACTTTTGCCAAAACTGCCTTTTCATCAAAAGCTCCAGGTTGGTAGTTAGATTGAAGAGCTGGAATTTTATTTTTCAAAGCCACTTCATAGCCCTTAGTTTGCACCTTGATGTAGTGATTGTGGTCGCCATGAGGAATCACAAAACTACCATTTTCTACCTGTAAACTATAAGGAGACACACCATCTCGCAAAGCAGTGGTATAGAGTTCATTTAGGAAATCAAGTTCTGGATTTCCAGTTTGGAGTGGAAGTCTAACATGTTCCTTACGAACAGCATAGGGATGGATATGAGTTGGATCGTAGGCTTGGTCTGGATTTCCAAAAACAAAGAATCCGTTTGAAATTCTAATCGCTTCAAGTGGAACTCCGTATGTTTTAGAAATATAAGCAATCTTTTCTTCATCGCTAGCATCTCTTGAGAAAGACTCTACCGTTTTAGCAAGAGGTTTTACAGGCTCCGCATCATGATGTGTTTTCAAATGATCCTGTGCAGCCTTAATTTGCTCTGCTGTCAAATCTTTCTTGAAGAAGTAATGATTATGGTCTCCGTGACTCATGACAAAACCTTGCTCATCCTCACTGATGACATGATCGGCATCAAAACCGTGATCATGGTCTTCATCATGATGGTGTCCATGATGATCTTCATCGTGATCGTCATCATGAGCTGGATTTGGTTTTGCTGTATTTGCCCCTTTCAAGTGGTCTTGCGCAGCCTTAATTTGGTCCGCTGTCAAGTCTTTCTTGAAGAAGTAATGGTTATGATCACCATGACTCATAATAAAGCCTTGTTCATCCTCACTGATGACACGATTAGCATCAAAACCGTGATCATGGTCTTCATCATGATGGTGTCCATGATGATCTTCATCGTGATCGTCATCATGAGCTGGACTTGGTGTTGCTGTATTTGCCCCTTTCAAGTGGTCTTGTGCGGCCTTGATTTGATCAGCAGTCAAATCCTTCTTGAAGAAGTAATGATTATGGTCACCATGTGACATGACAAAGCCTTGCTCATCCTCACTGATGACGCTATTGGCATCAAAACCGTGATCATGGTCTTCACCATGTTTATGACCATGATTATCTTTATCGTGTTCATCATCATGGGCTGGACTTGGTACTGATGGTGTTTTACTTTTCAGATGATCCTGTGCGGCCTTGATTTGTTCTGGTGTTAGATCCTTTTTAAAGAAGTAATGATTGTGGTCACCGTGACTCATGACAAAGCCTGCCGCATCTTCACTGATAATTCGATTGGCATCAAAACCGCGATCATGGTCTTCATCATGTTTGTGGCCATGATTGTCTTTATCGTGTTCATCATCATGTGCTGGACTTGGTGTTACTGGCGTCTTACCTCTTAAATGATCTTGGGCGGCCTTAATTTGCTCTGCTGTCAAATCTTTCTTAAAGAAGTAATGATTATGATCACCGTGTGACATGACAAAGCTTGATCATCCTCACTGATGACACGATTGGCATCAAAAGCATGATCATGGTCTTCATCATGATGAGCGTCATGTCCATGTTCCTCATGCTTATGTGCCTGACTTCCATGGTCACCGTCTTGCTCATGATGATGGTTTTGCTGAGTAGGTTTTTCTGCTGGTTTGCTTGGATTCTCCAATGGTGTTGGTTTCTCACTGTCACTAGTTAGAGGAATCATTCTCGCAATCTTTTCTTCTAATGCAGAAAGCTTTGTATATGGGATGAAATGATAGTGGTTTCCGTGAGGAATCGCTACACCACTCGGTGTCCTGCTTGAAATCTTAGCAGGGTCAAAAGTCAAACCATCCGATTCAGTATATCGTTGAGTACTTGGAAGAGCATAAAGCTGCTGTAATAGACTTTGAAGACTCTCGGCTTTATTACTTGGTATTTCAGCCTGTTGAATAGGCTTGGTAGTTTGACCAGTCCCATTTGTACTTGAACGATAATCAGTCACACTAGGCTGATTTCTAGTTCCAGAGAGATAGGCTTGAGCTGCAGCCAATTCACTAGCAGACAAGGAACTCTTTGGAATGTAGTGGTAATGTCCTCCGTGAGGGACGATATAAGCATCACCAGTATCCTCTATAATATCAGATGCATTAAAGATGTAGCCATCATCAGTAGTATAGCGACCTTGAGATTGAGCAAGCGCCACTGCACTATTAGATGTTGGTGCATCGTGAGTATGACCTTGTTTTTGGCGTTCAATTTCGTCCTTCGAACGAACGTTATCCGCATGTGCCACATCCTTAAGGTAAACATAATATTTACCATCCACCTTGATAATGTAACCACCTTTGACTTCGTTGACAATATCAGCGTCTTTCAATTGATAATTGGCATCTTTCATCAGAAGTTCTTCACTGAAAATCGCATCAAAAGGAACTTTCCCATTATAATAATGGAAATGGTCACCGTGTGAAGTCACATAACCTTGATCAGTGATTTTCACAACAATCTGTTCAGCCTGAATATCTTCTTTTTTGCTAACTTGATCTGGTGTTTGTGTCTCTGTTTTTTGAGTGTCTTGTTTCCCATCGACATAAGATACACGATTCGTATCTTTATTCTCTCCTGTCTGATGTTGATTCAATGCATAAATACAAAGACTTAAAGAAAGGACGACAGCTGCACCAGCAGCAAGTTTCTTCTTATTTATTTTCATAATCTCCTCATTTCAATTCTTCTGCTAAAATACTCATATTGTCTTCTAGGTTTTCTAGGTAAGTCTTGTCATTTTGTGGGTCTGCCTCTAAAGGATTCAGAGTTTTAAGACCTACACCTGTTGATTTGACAAGAGTTTCAGCTACTTTCGAAGAAGCATTACTTTCTGTAAAAATCGTTTTAACCTTATAGGTTTTAACAAATTCCTGAATTTCTGTTAGTTGTCTTGGACTTGGTTCTTGTTCTGGAGAGATACCAGCGATTCCAAGTTGATTGAGTCCAAACCTCTTCGCTAGATAAGAAAAGGCTGTATGCTGGGTTACAAATGTTTTCTGACTCGCTTTTTCAAATTTAGGCTGGAATTTCTTAGTCAATTCTTGAGCTTTTTTGATAAAGGCTTGCGCATTTTTTTGATAAGTTTCTTTATGTTCACTATCCACCTCTGAAAGTTTATCAGCGATAATCTGAGCTTCTTCTCCAGCTTTTTCAGGATCTAGCCAAGTGTGAGGATCGTAAAGCGTTTTTTCATCAACTCCATCACCTGCTTCCACGTCTTCTAGACCAGGAACACGGTCCAATGTCATTCCTTCTGAAGCCTCTAAAACCTTAACTTTGGATTTTTTTAGATTGGGATCTAAACTTCCTGCCCAAGATTCGAGCGTATGCGAATGGTAAACAAAGACATCTGCATCATAGATGGCTGCAATATCATTTGCCGAAGGTTCGAAGGAGTGAATTCCGCTACTTGACTGAATCATTCGAACATCATTCAAGTCACCAGATACTTCCTTGACCATGGCATAGATGGGATAAAAACTGGTCACAATTTTCATCCCTTTACCTGACTGGCTTTCCTTTTGGCCACAAGCAGCTAATACCAGAGCCAATACACTGCTCATCAATACTAAAATCGTCCTCTTTTTCACCATAACTCCTTAACTAGTGTTTAACCATTTAATTAACTAGTAAATAGTTTATCTTTATTTAGAAAATATGTCAAGAATTTTTACACAATTTCATAAAAAAGAGAACAGAATCCATATTCTGCTCCCTTTTTATCTTCTATAATAGTTGTATAGTTACTTACTCTCCTTTAACAAGACTAATAGCTTTTCAGCTTCTGCCATAATAGTATTGTTGTCCTGAGAACCAAATAACAGGTTATTTTTTAATCCTGTGAGAGTTTCGTTGGCATTGGACTTAAGAATTGGATCCTTAATCTTTTTAAGTAACTCTTCCGCCTCTCTCAGTTTTTCTTCAACCTTTTCAGTTTCAACCTGATGTTCCTCTGGTTCCGATGGTGATTCTTCTTCTGATTCCTCTGGTTCTTTTGGTTTTGGAGATTCTGCTTTCTCATTTTTCGGTTTTTCTTCGCGAGGTTTTTCCTCCTCAATTTTTTCTGTCTGAGGTTTCTCCTCTGTTGGTTTCTCTGTTTGATTGTTGTTAGCAGCTTGACTATTGTGGTTTCTTTGAACATGGTCGCTCGCATTGCCCCAACCACTATCTGAATGCGGACGTTCGTTTGGATGTTCGACATAATACTTCACAGTTTCAAATAGCTCTTCTAAACTATACCCCTTAGGTGCCTCATAAAGTCCTTCGTCAAACCACTCAAATTTGATGTTATGGTAATGGTCATAATGAGGTATAATCAAACTTCCATTTTTAACTTCCACAGTATGTTGGAGATTGTAAGGCATACGGTCAAGTGGTACCTTCTTAACTGCTTTTACTCGATTGTAAATCGCTTCTGCTCCCTTAGCCTCAGTATTTCCTGAACTTTGATGATTTGTTGAAGGAGGTGTCAAACCTTTCTCTTTAGCATAAGCTTGACCTGCTACTCTTTCAGCTTCAGACAAACTTTCTTTCTTAACCCAATGACTGTGGCTCATATGCGGAGTTACATAGGCATCCCCCTCATCACTAGTGATATCACGGGGGTCAAAGATATAGCCATCTTCTGTTGTATACTTGCCTGCCAACTTGGCTACTTGAATCTCATCATCTGTGTAAGCTATTTGTGCATTTGGTTTTCCTAAACGTTCTGGATGACGAATCGGCGCTAGAAAAGCAAGGATATCATCAACTAACTTGACTTTATCACTTGACTCTTCGTTGAGACGTTCCATTAGTCTATCCAAAGCGTCAAAATCAGCTTGGCGCCCTTTATTGGAAATCAAATCTTGATGAACTGTTGCTAGTAAATCATAAACTTTGTTGTAAAATTTTTGATCACCAGATGCAAGATTGATTTTCTTAGCTCCTAACTTATGAGACAAACTTTCTTGTTTAGCAAGTTTATCATCAATGGCTGCAACAGTTTCTGCTGAAAGTTCCTTGGCAGAGATATAACGCGAAGTTCCATTCTCTTCAAAGACATAACCATCAACCACCTTTCGAATCGCCTGTTTTACCAATTTTCCATCAATTGGATTGCTTGGAGCTGGTTGAGGATTTGGTACAGGTTGTGGACTTGGTATTGGGGTAGGCTCTGGAGCAGGGATTGGAGTCGGAATTGGTTTTAATTCTTTACCACCTGCAGTAGTATGATTTCCTTGATAATTTTCAGAAATCATTCTTGCAATCTTCTGCTCTAAGTCAGACATTTGAGAATAAGGGATAAAGTGATAATGGTCTCCGTGTGGCACTGCGACACCATTCGTAGTTTTTCTTGTAATCTGCGCTGGATCAAAGACAAGTCCATCTGATTCCACATGTCGTTGGCTAAGAGGCAAGGCATAAAGCTGTTTCAAGAGACTGGATACGTCTTCACTTGGACTTGCTTGATAACTATTATCCACTTGTGGGCTAACACTTGGAGCCCATCTTCTGGTATTTGTCTCAACATTTCTTTGATTCGTTTGTCCATATGAACTACTATTCGATGTCTCTGATGAGCTACTGCTAGAAGAATTCGTTGACGGACGATACCCAACTGAGCTTGGTTGATTAGTCTTTCCAGATAGGAAGGCTCGAGCTGCAGCTAATTCACTGGCAGACAAGTCACTCTTAGGAATATAGTGGAAATGATTGCCATGAGGAACGATATAGGCATCACCTGTGTCCTCAATGATATCAGAGGCATTAAAGATATAACCATCATCCGTTGTATAACGACCCTCAGCTCTGGCAGCGACTACCGCTTTATCGCTAGAACCACCTCCGTGATTACTACCGTGTTCCTGCTTCTGACGAGTGATTTCTTCTTTTGAGCGAACATTATCAGCATGTGCTGCATCTTTCAGGTAAACATAGTATTTCCCGTCTACCTTAATCACATAACCACCCTTAATTTCATTGACAATATCTGAATCCTTCAACTGATAATTCGGATCTTTCATGAGCAGTTCTTCGCTGATGATGGCGTCATAAGGAACCTTGCCATTATAATAATGATAATGGTCTCCATGAGAAGTCACATAACCTTGATCCGTAATCTTGATAACGATTTGCTCGGCATTTATACCTTCTTTTTTACTGACTTCATCAGGTGTCAAATTTTCTGCCTTTTGGCTTGGTTTGTTGCCATCAATGTATGAAACACGGTTATTTTCTTTCACAGTTTGGGCTTGATGCAAACCTAGTTCATAAGCGCAGACACTTAAAACAAGTGCAGCTGCTGACCCAGCTAGATATTTTTTATTTATTTTCATAATCTCCTCATTTCAATTCTTCTGCTAAAATACTCATATTGTCTTCTAGGTTTTCTAGATAAGTCTTGTCATTTTGTGGGTCTGCCTCTAAAGGATTTAGAGTTTTTAGACCCACACCTGTTGATTTAACAAGAGTTTCAGCTACTTTTGAAGAAGCGTTACTTTCTGTAAAAATCGTTTTAACCTTATAGGTTTTAACAAATTCCTGAATTTCTGTTAGTTGTCGTGGACTTGGTTCTTGTTCAGGAGAGATACCTGCGATTCCAAGTTGATTGAGTCCAAATCGCTTCGCTAGATAAGAAAAGGCTGTATGTTGGGTTACAAATGTTTTCTGACTCGCTTTTTCAAATTTAGGTTGGAATTTCTTAGTCAATTCTTGAGCTTTTTTGATAAAGGCTTGCGCATTTTTCTGGTAAGTTTCTTTGTGTTCACTATCAACCTCTGAAAGTTTATCAGCGATAATTTGAGCTTCTTCTCCAGCTTTTTCAGGATCTAGCCATGTGTGAGGGTCATAGAGCGTTTTTTCATCAACTCCATCACCTGCTTCCACATCTTCTAGACCAGGGACACGATCCAATGTCATTCCTTCTGAAGCCTCTAAAACTTTAACTTTGGATTTTTTTAGATTGGGATCCAGACTTCCTGCCCAAGATTCAAGTGTATGTGAATGGTAGACAAATACATCTGCATCATAGATGGCTGCGATATCATTTGCTGAAGGTTCAAAGGAGTGAATTCCGCTACTTGACTGAATCATTCGAACATCATTCAAGTCACCAGATACTTCCTTGACCATGGCATAGATAGGATAAAAACTAGTCACAATTTTCATCCCTTTACCTGACTGGCTCTCCTTCTGCCCACAAGCAGCTAAACACAAAAGAAAGACACTTAACAACACTAAAAACAAATTTTGTTTCTTCATAAAAACTCCTTAACTAGTTATTTAACTAGTTAATATTCTACTCCAATTTTTTTTATTGTCAAGCATTTTATGAACTAGTTAATAGATTTTATACTATAAAAACTCCTTGCAACTAAGTTGCAAGGAGTTTTCGATTAATCAAAGTTAACGTATTCTTTCTGAAGTTCAAGAACTTCTTCCATTGTTGAACACTCTGTAAGGGCACGGTTAGCGTACTCTTCCATCTTAGCAGTGTCCAATTTCTTCATCAAACTACGTGTACGAAGTACAGATGTTGCTGACATAGAGAACTCATCCAAGCCCATTCCAACAAGAAGTGGAACAGCTTTTTGGTCACCAGCCATCTCACCACACATACCAGCCCATTTACCTTCAGCGTGAGCTGCCTTGATAACGTTGTTGATCAAGCGAAGGATTGATGGGTTATATGGTTGGTAAAGGTATGAAACTTGCTCGTTCATACGGTCTGCTGCCATTGAGTATTGGATCAAGTCGTTTGTTCCAATTGACATGAAGTCTACTTCTTTTGCAAATTGGTCTGCAAGCATTGCTGCTGCAGGGATTTCAATCATGATACCAACTTGGATGTCATCCGCAACTGCAACTCCTTCAGAAAGAAGGTTTGCTTTTTCTTCTTCATAAACTGCTTTGGCTGCACGGAATTCTTTCAAAAGGGCAACCATTGGGAACATGATACGCAATTGACCATGAACAGAAGCACGAAGAAGGGCACGGATCTGTGTACGGAACATTGCATCTCCAGTTTCAGAAATAGAGATACGAAGGGCACGGAATCCAAGGAATGGGTTCATTTCATGTGGCATATCGAAGTAAGGAAGTTCCTTATCTCCACCGATATCCATTGTACGAACAACCACAGGCTTACCATTCATTCCCTCAAGAACAGCTTTGTATGCTTCATATTGCTCATCTTCAGTTGGGAAGTCTTGAGAATCCATGTACAAGAACTCTGTACGGTAAAGTCCAACAGCTTCTGCACCATTGTTGTTAACACCTTCAACGTCTTTTGGAGTACCGATGTTAGCAGCCAACTCGAAGTGTTTACCGTCAGCAGTCACTGTTTGAGCATCTTTCAAAAGTGCCCATTCAGCTTTTTGTTTAGCATAAGATTCACCAGCTGCTTTAAATTCTGCCGCTTGCTCATCTGTTGGGTTGATAATCACTTCACCAGTAATTCCGTTCACGGCAAGGATATCACCGTCTTTCACCACTTCAGTGATGTTATTTGTTCCCAATACAGCTGCAATTTCAAGTGTACGTGCCATGATAGCTGAGTGGCTTGTACGTCCACCGATGTTTGTTACAAAAGCTTTTACAAAGTTTTTGTCCAATTGAGCTGTATCAGATGGTGTCAAGTCATGCGCAATGACGATTACTTCTTCATTGATAGAAGCTGGATTTGGCAATTTTTTACCAAGAAGGTTTGCCAATACACGTTTTGTCACGTCGCGGATATCTGCTGCACGTTCTTGCATATATGGGTTGTCTTCCATGCCTTCAAAGATCGTGATGAACATGTCAGTCACTTCTTTAAGACCTGCTTCAGCATTGACTTTTTTAGCACGGATTGTTTCTTTAATCTGACCAATCAATTCTGGGTCAGCAAGAACCATCAAATGAGCGTCAAAAACTTGAGCAGCTTCTTCACCTAGCGTACCTACAGCTTTCTCGCGGATAAGAGAAAGCTCGTTTTGAGAAGCTTCAAGAGCAACATCCAAACGAGCCTCTTCTGCGTTTGTATCTTCGACTGAAACAGTCTCGAATGACAAATCCGGTTGAACGAGTAGATATGCTTTTGCAACTGCAACACCGTCAGATGCTGCGATTCCTTTAAGCATTTCTGTCATTTTCCTTATGCCAATCCTTCTTTTTCCATTGTTTCTGAGATTGCAGCGATAGCGTCATCTGCATCTGCACCTTCAGCTGAGATAGTTACGTCAGCACCTTGGCCAACACCAAGACTCATAACACCCATGATTGATTTAAGGTTAACTGATTTACCTTTGTACTCAAGAGTGATATCTGAAGCAAATTTGCTAGCAGTTTGTACCAACAATGTTGCTGGACGTGCGTGAATACCTGTTTCTGCCACTACGTGGAAATCTTTAGAAGCCATAGTTTGACTCTCCTTTTGTTCTTTCTTTTTTGAGTTATATGTGATAACCCTTACAATTTGGTATTATATCATCTTCTAGGATTATTTTCAAGCATTTTATGAGATTTATTCGATTTCCTTTCAGATAACTTGCTGAAAATCTTCTATTTTAGATAACAAAACACAGGATATAGTTTTTCAAAAAACAACTTATAGGATAATTATCATCTTTTCACAAAGTAAACACTACATATTGTGTTTTGTAGGCTTGAGCAGAAAAACAGACCACTATATTTAGTTTTAAATCATTGACAAAAATTTATTTTCTGATATACTAAGAAAGTAATCTATTTTGAAAGAGGAGTTACACAATGGTAACCGTTTATTCTAAAAACAACTGTGTCCAATGTAAAATGACCAAACGTTTCTTGGACAGTAATAATGTCGCTTATCGTGAAATCAATCTTGATGAGCAACCTGAGTACATCGATCAAGTTAAAGAGCTCGGTTTCAGCGCAGCTCCTGTTATCCAAACACCAACTGAAGTCTTTTCAGGTTTCCAACCAGGAAAACTGAAACAATTAGCATAATCTTAGTACATCATCCAGAAGAAACTGCTTCTAGGGCTAACTTAGAAGCCTTTCTTTTGTAATTAGATAAGGGAAATTTTATGGGATTAAAACATCTTGAAGACGTGACTTACTTCCGTCTCAACAACGAAATCAACCGTCCTGTCAATGGACAAATCATGCTTCATAAAGATAAGGAAGCCTTGGATGCCTTCTTTAAAGAAAATGTAGTTCCAAACACTATGGTTTTTGATTCAATCAAAGATAAAATCAACTACCTCATTGAACACAACTACATCGAAACAGCCTTTATCAAGAAATACCGTCCAGAATTTTTGGAAGAATTGGCTCAATTTATCAAAGACCAAAACTTCCAATTCAAGTCTTTCATGGCAGCTTATAAGTTTTACAATCAATATGCCTTAAAGACTAACGACGGTGAATATTATCTTGAAAGCATGGAAGACCGCGTCTTCTTTAACGCCCTTTATTTCGCTGATGGCAATGAAGCTGTTGCAATCGATATTGCCAATGAAATCATCCACCAACGCTACCAACCTGCTACTCCTTCCTTCTTGAATGCTGGGCGTGCTCGCCGTGGGGAGTTAGTATCTTGCTTCCTAATCCAGGTAACTGATGATATGAACTCTATCGGACGTTCTATCAACTCAGCTCTTCAACTTTCACGTATCGGTGGTGGTGTGGGAATTACCCTCAGCAACCTTCGTGAAGCTGGTGCACCTATCAAAGGCTATGAAGGAGCCGCTTCTGGTGTCGTTCCTGTTATGAAGCTTTTCGAAGACAGCTTCTCTTACTCAAACCAATTGGGTCAACGTCAAGGTGCTGGTGTTGTCTACCTCAACGTCTTCCACCCAGATATTATCGCCTTCCTTTCAACTAAGAAAGAAAACGCCGATGAAAAAGTTCGTGTTAAGACCCTTTCACTTGGTGTTGTGGTGCCCGATAAATTCTACGAACTAGCTCGTAAAAATGAAGAAATGTACCTCTTCAGCCCTTACTCAGTAGAGCTTGAATACGGTGTGCCATTTAACTACATCGACATCACTGAAAAATACGATGAGCTAGTCGCAAATCCAAATATCCGCAAGACAAAAATCAAGGCGCGTGATTTGGAAACTGAAATCTCTAAATTGCAACAAGAGTCTGGCTACCCTTATGTAGTCAACATTGATACGGCTAACCGTGCAAACCCAGTTGATGGTAAGATTATTATGAGTAACTTGTGTTCTGAGATTCTTCAAGTCCAAGAACCAAGCTTGATCAACGATGCTCAAGAATTCCTTCAAATGGGAACGGACGTTTCATGTAACCTTGGTTCAACCAACGTAGTCAACATGATGACTTCACCTGACTTTGGTCGTTCTATCCGTGCTATGGTTCGTGCCCTTACTTTCGTTACAGATAGTTCACATATCGTAGCTGTACCTACGATTGACCATGGAAATAGCCAAGCCCACACCTTTGGTCTTGGTGCAATGGGACTTCACAGCTACCTTGCACAACAACTGATTGAATATGGATCGCCTGAGTCTGTTGAATTTACAAGCATCTACTTTATGCTTATGAACTACTGGACTTTGGTTGAGTCAAACAATATCGCGCGTGAACGTGGTATTACCTTCCATAACTTTGAAAAATCAGACTATGCTAACGGAATCTACTTTGACAAGTATATTACAGGCGAGTTTGTTCCAAAATCAGACCGTGTTAAAGAACTTTTCAAAGATGTCTTTATTCCTAGTGCTGCTGATTGGGCTGAACTTCGCGACAAGGTTCAAGCAGATGGTCTTTACCACCAAAACCGCCTTGCTGTAGCTCCAAATGGTTCTATCAGCTACATCAACGATGTTTCTGCTTCTATCCACCCGATTACGCAACGTATCGAAGAACGTCAAGAAAAGAAAATCGGTAAAATCTACTATCCTGCTACTGGCTTGTCAACAGAAACCATTCCTTACTACACTTCTGCTTACGACATGGATATGCGTAAGGTGATTGATGTCTATGCTGCCGCAACTGAGCACGTGGACCAAGGACTTTCACTTACCCTCTTCATGCGTAGTGACATTCCAAAAGGTCTTTACGAATGGAAGAAGGAAAATAAACAAACGACACGTGACTTGTCAATCCTTCGTAACTATGCCTTTAACAAGGGAATCAAGTCTATCTACTACGTCCGTACCTTTACAGATGATGGTGGAGAAGTCGGTGCCAACCAATGTGAAAGCTGTGTGATTTAATCTTTGCTTGAGGAAACTACTTTTTCTCAGATAAGTATTCATTCACCCTGCTAAACTAGAATAAGCATCTATACTATGAAATAACAAAAAGTCGGGCTTCCGACTTTTTGTGCGATACTCCTCTAGAATTATGATAAAATAGAAGTAATTGTGAGTTCGCAATACTAAACACAGAAAGAGATTTCAAAATGGAAACTTACTACAAAGCCATTAACTGGAATGCCATCGAAGATGTCATCGACAAATCAACTTGGGAAAAACTGACGGAGCAATTCTGGCTTGATACACGTATTCCTTTGTCAAATGACTTGGATGACTGGAGAAAGCTATCAAATGTAGAAAAAGACTTGGTTGGAAAAGTCTTTGGTGGTTTAACACTTCTCGATACTATGCAATCTGAAACTGGGGTTCAAGCCCTTCGCGCAGACATCCGTACACCTCATGAGGAAGCTGTTTTCAATAACATCCAATTTATGGAATCTGTCCACGCTAAATCTTACTCATCAATCTTCTCTACCCTGAATACCAAGGCTGAGATTGAAGAAATTTTCGAATGGACCAATACCAATCCTTATCTACAAAAGAAGGCTGAGATTGTCAACGAAATCTACCTCAACGGTAGCCCACTTGAAAAGAAAGTTGCCAGTGTCTTCCTCGAAACCTTCCTTTTCTACTCTGGTTTCTTCACTCCCCTCTACTATCTTGGTAACAACAAACTAGCCAACGTCGCTGAAATCATCAAATTGATCATTCGTGATGAGTCTGTTCACGGAACCTACATCGGATATAAATTCCAACTCGGTTTCAATGAATTACCTGAAGAAGAGCAGGAAAAACTCAAAGAATGGATGTACGACCTGCTCTACACTCTTTACGAGAATGAAGAAGGTTATACAGAGAGTCTTTATGACGGTGTTGGTTGGACGGAAGAAGTCAAAACCTTCCTTCGCTACAATGCTAACAAAGCACTCATGAACCTGGGGCAAGATCCACTCTTCCCAGATTCAGCTGATGATGTCAACCCAATCGTTATGAACGGTATTTCAACAGGAACATCCAACCACGACTTCTTCTCACAAGTCGGAAATGGTTACCTTCTTGGTGAAGTTGAAGCTATGCAAGACGATGACTACAACTACGGTTTGAACTAATTCAATTATCCCAGAACTGATAACAAATATCATGGCTTGTTTAAAACAACCATGATATTTTTGTTTTTGTTTTCTTTTGTTTTTTAAATTGATTGATTGAATACTTTATGATAAAATAGTAATAGAAATAGAGGTGATAACGATGTTAAAGCAGGAAAAACTAGATAATATTCTAGAAACGGTAAATACAAAGGGAACTATTACTGTAAAAGAAATCATGACTCGCTTGGATGTGTCAGATATGACTGCTAGACGCTACTTGCAAGAGTTGGCAGACAAGGATTTACTTGTTCGAGTTCACGGTGGAGCTGAGAAAATTCGCACAGGTTCTATTTTAAATAATGAGCGTTCCAATATTGAAAAACAAAGCTTACAAATCGCAGAAAAACAAGAAATCAGCCGTTTTGCAGGCCATTTAATTGATGAGGGTGAAACCATTTTTATTGGGCCAGGGACAACCTTGGAATCTTTTGCTCGTGAACTTCCAATTGATAATATTCGTGTTGTAACAAACAGTTTACCAGTCTTTCTCATTCTAAACGAACGAAAACTAACAGATTTGATTTTAATTGGTGGAAACTACCGCTCTATCACTGGAGCCTTTGTCGGAACACTAACCTTGCAAAACCTAGCCAATCTCCAATTTTCTAAAGCTTTCGTTAGCTGTAATGGTATTAAAGACAATGCGATTGCGACCTTTAGTGAAGAGGAAGGTGAATCTCAACGCATCGCCCTCAATAATTCCAATAAAAAATACTTACTAGCTGACCATAGTAAGTTCAATAAATTTGATTTCTATACCTTCTACAATATCTCTGATATTGATACCATCGTTTCAGATTCTAAACTGAGCAAAGAAACGTTTGAACAACTTTCAAAACAAACAAAAATTATTCTTTCTAAACCATAAAACTGAGGATTGATAAAAA